>JANOPP010000001.1:0-7813 GCA_031421915.1 Myxococcales bacterium
CGTGCACTGCGCCTCGAACAGCGCGTTCAGGAACAAGCGCGTGCCCTGGCTCGTCGAGCCTGATGCCACGGGAACGTTGGTCGAATACTGATGGCCGCCGAGGTAGCTGATCTTGCCTTCGCAGCCTGGCGCGTGGCGCTCTCCTCCCGCGCCCTTGAAGATGATGTCGCCGCAGCCATCGAGGTACCCGCTCATCCACAGATCTTGATCGCCTGGCCCGTTCGCTCCTGTGAGGAGCGTGACCTGTCGGTTGTTCTTGTACGTCGAACCCAGATAGCTGCTCAGGTTGAATGCAGGCTCGCTGCCGCCCGTGGTGCCGAACGCCCCGTCGATCTGGTTGTACGGAACCTCGGGCCGCAGCACCTTCACGGTGTTCGAGGAAGGCTGCGCAGCGACCTCGTAGCCCGGCAGGTTCTGCCACGTGGCCGGCTTCGGGAGACAGCACGCCTGGCCACTGCACGCGCCCTGAACACACTCGTAGTCGTTGTTCGTGCACGTGTCGAGCGGGCACAGCGGCGGCGTTCCAGCCGTCGTGAGGAAGTGTCCGTCGCGGCCTGCGTCGTCGAGGTACGGCCATGCGGGGTTCGGCACCAGGTTCTCGTACGCGTTCACCGCCTGGCACTCCGCGAAGAAGTGCGTCGGGTACGCGAGGAACGCTCGGACCTCGGCCACGACCTCGTGGCCGTTGAACGTGAACTGTTCCCCAGCGCACTGCGCCTGGGTTGCGGGACAGTTCCCACCGTCACACTCGACGCGTTCGCGCTCGTTGACGCCCCAGTGCATCGACATGATCTGGCAGAAGGCGGGATTGCCGTCTGGCTTGAAGAGCGCGCCGTTCTTGTGATTGAGGTTGGGAGCGTTGCACGTGCCAAGGTCGCCGGCGATCGCTTCCGGGGTGAGGAGATCCGGGTTGGTCGTCGTCGGGCCGCAGTTGGTCGCTCCGCAGTTTCCCGCCGGGAACTCGCGGCCGTTGGACTGCGGAATCCCAGCGGCGCGCAGATACCCCGAGGCGATTCCTTCGTTGCCGTCTGCGAACACGGCGATCGTCGGCGCGGCGATCATCTCGCGTGCGGAGTTGCCCGTGAACGCGCCGGTCGCCTCGTGCACGGTGGTGACATGAAACACCGTGCGCATCGCCCACGGATTCGCAGCCCACTTCGACTGATCGTTCCAGGCATCGATGATCAAGAGTGCCTTGTCGCGATCCGCAGCGTCGATGGCGAACGGGCCGCCACGATAGCGATGCGGACCGAGGATCGAGTCGCGCGCCGCGAGACCGGCGTCATCCCAGATGACCTTCGTCGTCGCGGTGACGTCGGGGCTCGCTGTGGGGTACGCGCACTTCACGCCCGACCCTTCGACGCCGCAATCCCATGCGCACAGGTTACCGGCCGTGTTGCAGGGAGCTGCATGCCACGTCTTGCTTGGATCGATGATCCAGTGAACGCGCACGCCCTGCCTGAGCAGCTGGTAGATCAGCCCGTACGACTGGAACATGCCTCGCGACTGGTACGAGAGGTCCATCGGGATGATGAGGCTGCCAGGGGCGAAGGTCCGGTCGGCGGCTTGCGCCGAGCGCGGCGCGAGCAATGCAAGCACCAGCGCAGGCGCGATCAGCGGATGTAGGACACGTAGCGACATGGTGCTCCTGACTGGTCGTGCGCACCGCGCGGCACGAGCTCGTCGTCCTTCAGGGGGATCGAAGTCGGAGAAAGTTACCGACGCACTGCTCCTATATTGCTGGTGGCGGCGAGACGATCGCGGTTTCGTCAATCGCAGGTGCCTGTGCGCGAGCGTGGATGCGGATCCGTCCGGCACCTCCGCCACCACCACCACCACCCGCATTGCTCGCACCTGCGGTCGCGTTGCCGGCGTTCGGATTCGAGCCTGCCCCGCCGGCACCACCGTTGCCGCCGTCGGCTTGCGTTGCCCCACCCGGTGCGGGCGTGGCGGTGCACGTCGCGGGGATACCCGCGCTGGAGATCGCTGCGAGTTGCCCGCCTTCGCCTCCACCGCCGCCGTTTGCGCACAGGGCTGCGGTCGGCAAGATATCGATCTGCTCGCCATCGACGAGAATCGCTCCACCGGATCCGCCGCCACCGCCGCCACCGCGCACCTGAACGACGCCTCCGCCTGCTGCTCCCGAAGCTCCGTTCGACATGATCGTTCCACGAACCGTGATCGTCGCTCTGGCGGTCACCTGAAGACCGCCACCGCCATTGCCGGCTCTGCCTCCATCATTCGTGGCTGCGACGTTGTCGTCACCACCCGCACCCCCTCGACATCCGCCGCGAAGGGGTTCGATGAGGGGGGAACCGTTCCTCGCGGCCTTCGCGCCCTTCGCGCCGGATCCAGCTCCTTGTCCATTGTCGCCGTCACCACCGTCGCCACCATACCCGCCACCGCCGCCACCACCGCCGCCTCCGACGCCGGTCGAGGTCCCCCCATCTTCGACCGTCGTGCAAACGCCAAGATCGTCGCCGCCAGGCCCAGCAGCGATCCCGCCACGCGCGGAGGCATCGAGCAGACCGTCGATCGCTGCCGAACCGTGGACGACGAACACCACTGGATACGACCCGATCACCGACACGACGGCGCCGCTCGCGATCGTGAGGGAACGCGCGTTGACCACGCGAACGGCAGAACCACTCGATTGCGGGATGACACCACCCGGTAACGCCTGGGGTGTGCCGCCACTCGAGAGCGTCCCTGCGTCCGTATCAAGAACGTATGAACCAGAGCTCAAGGTGAGTGCACCTGGGATCGACAACCTCGAATCACACGGATCAACGTTCAACGCGGCCCACGGAACACACGTGAACGGAACAAATGCGTCGGGTGCGCTGTCGGCCGCGGCGTCGACGCGCGCGTCCAGCTGCTCTCCCGCGGTGATGCTGAAGCCGCAGCTCACCAACAGACACACGATGGGGACAGCGAAGACGCGCATCACTCGTAGGCGGCGAACGTGAACGACGTCTGCAGATTTGCTTCAGCGCCCTTCGTGCCGAAGCCTGGTGCGGCCGTGCCGCGGATCACGACCTTGAACGAGCCCGCGAGGAACTTCGAGTAGTCGGCGTCCGAGACTCCGTCGGACTCGAAGTTCACGCCGACACCGACAGGCCCCACACCAACTGGATCGATCACGTGTCCAACGTCGTACGTATTGTTCGTATCGTTGATCACGAACGCGACATCGACGTCTCCAACGAAGACCTCTTGCAGCGTCACGACACCCGTCGATTGCGCCCCCAGAGTCAACGTCAGCTCGTCGACCTCGACGCGCGCGGGGTCACGCCCGAGCTCGCGACGCGCATCGGCAACGAACGCCCCGTAAGGGTTCCCGGACTCCGTGTTGATGCCCTTCTCGTTGGACACCGACGTCCCCGACACATCGCCGGACTTTGCCTTGAGGTTGATCCCGACCGGCGCTGAGTACGAGAGCGGGTCATCAGCGCAGCCAACGAGCATCGAGAGAGCGCACATGAAGTAGGGGAAGTTGGTCATCACGGGTGTAGGGGGACCCTCGGCTGGAAAGGTTACCGAGCCACGCGTGGTACGATGTGTGCCCGTGCGCGCGATCGTTGCTGTCGTCACGCTGATGGCCTCCGCCGCGGTTGCCAGCGCCGCCCCGGAGACCGTGGTCGTTGCATCGAGCGACGAATCGTTCCGCTCGGCGTTGAACGATGCGCTTGCCCCGACAGGCATGCAGGTCATCGCAACCGCGGATCAGGCGCCCTCCGTGGCCGAGCTCTCCGTCACGGCGCGACAGATCGCGGAGCGCGAGGGTGCGGCGGCGACGGTGTGGCTGATCTTCGCGTCCGACAAGACCACGCTCGTCGTCTACGATCGCGATGTCGACCGCGTCCTCGTTCGTGAGGTGCCCTACTCGGCTCCGCTCGACCCCGCGAAAGCGGCGGAGATCGCGCGCATGGCGCGAACGATGCTGCGTGCACTGCGAGTCTCACCCGAGGTCGATCTTCCAGTACCGCGCGTACTGGAAGCGCGCGTCGTTCGCGCGCAGGTGGCGGCAACAACGATCGTGGTAGAACCGCGTGCGGGGAGCTTTGCCGTGGCTGGCGCCATCGGCCTTCGCGTGGGTGCGGCGGCGAGTGACGCCGGTCTCGACGGCCGACTCTCACTTCTTTGGCGTCCTGACGCGATCGGGTTCGGCGTGCACGCGAGCCTCGCGACGCGTGGCGATCTCGAGACCATGCGTTTCATGGGAACGGTCTCGGACAACTCGATCGCCGTGACGCTGCACTACCCGGTCATTGCAGGGCCGAAGGTCCACGTGCTGGCGGCGGGCGGACTGGCGCTGCATTCGATCTCGGTCGACGGTGCGATCGAAGGCGAGGCGGTCACGGATCGCCGCTACGACCCCGCAGTCCGCCTCGGCGCGACCGCGAACTACGAGGTGGGCCGCAACCTGGATATCGGAGTCGGGGTGTCGGCGGATGGCCTACTGCGCCGCCAGAGGTACGCCTCGGGCATGGACCAGGTCCTCGTGGTGCCCCGTGTGCAGCTAACAACCGGGCTGATCGTGACGTTCCGGGTCCTGTAACCAATTTCACGTTGGTCCACACTAGGAGGCGTGACACTCACGCTCGTCGCGCCACCCTCGACTCGGACCGATGCCGAGTTGATCGCTGCGTGCGTCGGGGGCGATGAGAGAGCGCAGCGCGAGCTATTCCGCCGCGAGTATCCGCGGGTAAACGCCACGATCTATCGGCTACTGGGATCGACACGCGACGTCGACGACCTCGCGCAAGAGGCGTTCATCGCGGCGTTCCGCGCGCTGTCCACGTTCCGCGGCGACTCGAAGCTCTCGACCTGGATCGACCGGATCGCGGTTCGCGTGGTGTTCCATCACATCCGCGCGCGAAAGCCCACCGTGTCACTCGAGATGCTGCCCGAGCGCGCGTCCGGTCCTGACGTCGACGATCAGGCGCATGCGCGAGACGGGCTACGCCGGCTCTATGCCGTCCTCGCAACCATGTCGCCTGATGCGCGAGCCGCGTTCGCGCTCTACGCGATCGATGGGCGCAGCATTGCCGAGGTCGCAGAGATAACGAACACCAGCGTCGTGGCTGCGAAGCTTCGCATCTGGCGCGCGCGCCGGGAGGTCACGCGGCAAGCGGTGGCCGACCCCGTGCTCAAGGAATTCATCGCGACACACAGCGAGGAGGCGCCATGAAGGTCGACCGGATCATGATCGAGGCTCCGGCCACTGACGCACGGCGTGACCGCGTGGAGCACGGGGTGTTCTCCCAGCTCTCCGGGATCCGCGCCGCCGATCGCGCCGAAGCGATCGCACCGCGAGCACAGCGACCCCGGCCACGCGTCGCGATCTGGTTGCCGGTCGCGGCGGCTCTGGCGGCAGCAGCGATCGCAATCGTCGTCCTCGCCGGTCGCGATCAGCGTCCCGTCGAGATCGCAGGTCCGTCTCTCGTCGAGACGCCGGTCGGCGGCAGCTCGAAGTTCACGGTCGGCGATGCGGTGGTGCAGGCAGGCAGCGACACGAGTGTCTCGGTGAGCACCTCCGATGCAGGAGTCGCGCTCATCCTTGGTCGCGGGGCAGTCGATTGCGACGTGGAGCCGCGCAATGGTCGAGCGCCGTTCCGCGTGCAAGCAGGGGACGTGGACGTCGAGGTCATCGGCACGCGCTTCTCGGTGACGCGTGTTGGCTCTGGCGCGCGTGTGGATGTTACGCGCGGAAAGGTCCGCGTTCGTTCGGCCGGCGGCGAGCGTTTCCTGACGGCAGGGCAGTCGTGGACGCCCTCGGTGATCACGGCAGACGTCTCGCCTCCCCCGCCGGCGCCGATCGAATCACCGAACGAAGTCGTGAGTCCGCAACCGGCGACCGAAACGCCGCACACAACGGAGCCGCGCCCGCAGCCGCCCAAGGAACTCACGCGGCGCGAGGCGTTTTCTCAGGCACAGGTGCTCGAATCCAAGGACGCGCAGAAAGCGGCTCGCGCATATCGTTCCATCGCGAGCGGTTCCGATTCGTGGGCAGCTCTGGCGCTCTACAGCCTGGCCGAGCTGCAAGCGGGCAATGACGTCACGCAGGCGTTGAAGTCGCTCGACGAGCTCGCCCGCCGCTTCCCGAGGGGTGCGAATGCCGAGGACGCAGCGTGGCTTCGCGTCGACGTACTCCGGCGAGCTGGACGTCCCGACGAGGCGCGCGCAGCAGCACGGAGCTACCTCCGCGCCTTCCCCGGCGGCACCTACGCGAAGCAAGCTGGCAGCCTCGCGACAACGCGATGATCCGCGCGATCGCTCTCTTCTGCCTCGGTCTGCTCGGCTGCACGCAGGATGTCCAGCTCGGCCCACCCGCGCCGCTTGCCGGGCTCATCACGCTGACAGTGGCACCCGGAGATCAGACCATCGAGATCACCGACCTCGGCGCCCCCCCCGTCACGATCGACTACGTCGCCACCGGCGAGTTCTCCGACGGCACCACGCGCGATGTCACCGAGCTTGTGTCCTGGCGCGTGGACAATCCGAGTCCCGGCAACTTCGTCTCGACCAGTCGCTACCAGACAACGCAGCGCGCTGCGGGGCATGTGAAGGTAAACGCGATCGCAGGTGCAGTCGTCGGCACGTCATCACTACGCGTCGTCATCACGACGACGATCATCGACAGCACGTTCCCACCACCGCTCGGCGTAGACGCTTTGTTCGCGGCGGGCGTTCCGATCGTGATGGGCGATGCGAACCGCTCGCCGGTCATCGTCTATCCATCCGACAGCACGATCTTCCCGCAAGGACTTGCACGCATCCTGTTCCAGCACCGCGGTGGTCTCAACAACGACGCGTTCCGCCTCACCTTCGACTCCGACGTACTGCACCTGGAGGTCTTCACGAGCGCCGATCGCTGGCAACCGGATGGTGCGAGCTGGTTTCTGATCGCGGCCTCGCACCCGGGCGCCAGGACTCGTTTCACCGTGGACGGCGCGTCCTCGTCCAGCCCTGGGACGATCTACGCGGCTGCTGCCACGAATCTGTCGTTTGCACGGAGCGATCCGGGCGGAGCCGTCACCTACTGGTCCGCGGCGACCAACGGGGTCATGCGCGCAAACCTCGGCGCGTTGACCGCTACGTCGCTCTATCCCACCGACGGAGACACGTCGTGCGTAGGCTGCCATACGATCTCGCGCGACGGCACCAAGATGGCTGGCGGTTATGGCGGCGAGACGCTGCAGGGCATCGAGCTCCCTGGCCTTGCGACACTGATCAGCGCGCCCATCGAGAAGATTCCCATGGGTTGGGCCACGTACTCGCCCGACGGGACGATGCTGCTCGTTGCAGACAAAGGAGTGCTGACGCTTCGCGATGCGCTGACCGGCCTCCCGGTCGGCACCCCCGATGGGCACTTGGATCTGCCAACAAAGGCGACGCATCCCGACTGGTCGCCTGATGGGAGCTACGTCGCCGTGGCGCTCTCGGGTGATATCGACAACATGGAAGTCAAGAGCGGCGCGATCGCGCGCATTCCATACCGCGAGGGCGTGTTCGGAGCACCAGAGATCCTGGTGGCCGGCGCGCCGATGAGCAACAACTACTTCCCGAAGTGGTCGCCCGACGGACAGGTCATCGCCTACTTCAACGCCACGAGCGGTTCTCGAACCGAGTCGTCTGCAGAGCTGCGGTTGATCCGAGCAGATGGTGGGACACCGATTCGTCTGACCATGGCGAATCGTCGCGTGGGTGCTGTGGACGATGTGCCGGACCTCGGGAACACGATGCCATCGTGGGGGCCGCCGACCGGAGACATCGCCTGGCTGAGCTTCACGTCGACGCGACCCTATGG
>JANOPP010000002.1:0-16175 GCA_031421915.1 Myxococcales bacterium
CCCACCGGCTCGCAGCGCGACGGCCTCGGCATGGGTCACGTGATGGTGATGTCCGCGCTGTGGGCGAGCTGGACGCGCGGTGAGCTCACGTTCGCCGCGTCGGGCGGCTACGGCCGCGCGATCGGTGCGAGCCAGAGCGGCGATCACGCGCACGGCACGGGCCCGATCGTCGATCCGATGAACCTGTCCGAGATCACGTGGAGCGCGAGCGGCGACTACGCCGTGGCACGTGCCCTGCGTCTCGGTGCGCGCCTCGGCGGTGCGATCGCTGTCGAGAACACCGGCGTCCATCGCACGATTGGCGCCGCTCGCGCGATCTGGACCGCGGGTCGCGTCGACACCAAGGCGGAGGTTCAGGTCGGGATCGCGGGCGATCCGTTCGACGTGCGCGGCATGATCGAGACCGCGCTCCGGTTCTGAGCTACTCGTAGCGCTTGATGATGTGGAAGCCGAAGTCGGACTGACACACGCCGATCTCGCCGGGGTTGAGCCGCAGCGAGAGCTGCCGGAACTCGATCACGAGCTGCGCGTCGGGCGACACCTTGAACGGCTGACCCGATGCCGCGCTGCCCGCGTCCTCGGAGTTTGCCTTCATGAGGGAATCGAAGTCACCGCCGCCCTTGAGCTGACCGAGCAGCGACTTCACCTCGGTCTCCGCGCCCGCCATGTCGCGCTTCGCAGCGCGTGGATCCTGGCGTCCGCCGAACGCCTCGTGCAGATCCGCCCACGAGATCAGGATGTGCTTCACGCTCGCGACGTTCGCGAGCGGCTCGCGCGCGAGGATGTCCGCCGAGATCACGGACGACGTCGGAGCCTCGAACGGCTGAGGACCGATCTTGCCGTTCATCGACGGACCGCCCGGGGCACCGGGGCCGCAAGCGGCGAGCAGCAAGGCGAGCAGGACGAGGCGCTTCATGGGCGGACGCTATCACGCCACTCCCGATCCGGCACGGAACGTGGCAGGGTGCGGCCCATGAGCGAGGACGTAACGACCACGACCATGCAGCAGCTCGTCGAGCTCCTGCCGCCGAAGATCTGGTATTTGACGTCGAACGGGACGGACATGTGGTGTCGCCGCCCGTACGGCTTCCTGTTCTCGACGGGCCAGGCCGCGGAGTCGTTCGCGAAGGAGATGGGGACGGGGGAGGAGCTGTTCGCGATCGGCCTCGATGCCGGCGCGCTGATCTCCGACAACGTGCTCAGCGGGCTGCGCGACACGGCGGTGACGCGTCTATTCATCGACCCCGCGATCGATCCCACGAGCGGCGACGTCCACGGCAAGATCCTGCGACTGTCTCCGCTGACCTGATTCATCCGACCAGCGCTTGGACCGCGCCGAGGTCGATCGGGTTCGCTGCTACTTCGCGGCTGCGGCGAACGCGTCGAATGCCTTGATGACCTCGGGCATGAACGCCGCGAAGTCTGCGTAGCTCGCGCGTGCGGCCTGGTAGCGGGTGATGAACAGCTTCGCGAGCTCGGGCGTCCACGTGAACGCGAGGCGCAGTTGCTGCTGGGCCTCCGCGTTCGCGACGGCCTTGCCCTTGCGGTCGAGGAGATAGAGCACGACCACGGCGCGCACCACGGACTCGTCGACGAACGTCTTCCAGCTAGCGTAGGCTTGCTTCTTCATCGGCTCGGCGACAAGCGCGTACAGCACGGTGGCGGAGGCTTCGAGTGCGGCGCGGTTCGCGTCGATCAGCGGATTGACGTACGAGTGCGCCATCTCGTGGACGAGGAGCGCGACGGCGGCGTCGTCGGTCGTCGGCAGGCCGTCGGCAGCGTGCACACCGAGCACCTGATAGATCTCCTGCGTGCCGTCGGGGAGCGTCGCGCGGACACCCATGTTGTGCGTACCCGTGAGGAGGCCGGGCACGACGACGTAGCGCGCGGCGGCCTTGGCACCGAAGAACGCGTCGAACCAGGCGACGGGCTTCTCTTGCTCGAGCAGCTTCTGCAGCACGGTCTCGACCGAGGTCGCGTAGTCCTCGTGGGCGGCGAGGAACTCGTCGAGCTTGGTGTCGCGCGCGAAGTCGCGCAGCGTGGCCGCGTAGGCCGCGACGTCGGCACCGGTGAACCGCGCGTCGAGCGCCGGCAGCTCCTCGGGATTGATGAGGTTGAGCTGATCGTCGAGGTGGACGGCGAGGATCATCGGCGCGTCCCACGTGATCGAGTGGCTCGCACGCAGCGCGCGGGTCGCCGCCACGGCGGGGTGGTTCGCGAACGGACCGAACGTCTTGTCGACCGCCTGGACGTACGGCGTCGCCGGCGCGCTCGTGTACGCCTGGTGGCCGATCAGGCGATGGAGGATGGAGAGCAGCTCGACGCGGCGATCGACGCGAACCGTGAACGTCGACGACGCCGCAGGCTTCGGCGCGGGCGCCGTGGTCGGCGCGGAGGTGACGATCGGTGTGGGGGACGGCGGGGGCGGAGTTGCCGTCGCGTTGCCTTTGCAGGCGATCAGCAGCGCAGCGAGGGCGATACGGACGAGGGCGCGCACGCTACGAGAGTAGCGCGAGCAGGTCGTCACGCGTGATCGCCGCGGCTCCGCCCGCATCTGCGAGCGCGGCATCCGCGAGCGCGCGCTTGCGGCCCTGCAGCTCGAGGATCCGCTCCTCCACCGTGTCGCGCGCGACCATGCGGTAGACCATCACCGGCTTGTCCTGGCCGATACGGTGCGCGCGATCGGCGGCCTGATCCTCGACGGCCGGGTTCCACCACGGGTCGACGAGGAACACGTGATCGGCCGCGGTGAGGTTGAGACCCGTGCCGCCGGCCTTGAGCGACAGCAGCATCACGGGCGGACCGTCATCGGCCTGGAAGGCGTTGACGACGCTCGCGCGATCGACCGTCGAGCCATCGAGGCGCACGAACTTGATCCCGGCCGCGGTGAGGTGCGGCTCGATCAGATCGAGGAGCGAGGTCCACTGCGAGAAGATCAGGGCGCGGTGGCCGTCGGCGACGGCATCCTCGAGCGCGATCATCAGGCGCTGCAGCTTCGACGAGGTCTGGGGGGCCTCACCGCCGCGCAGACCGGTCGGCAGCAGGGCCGTATGGCAGGCGGCCTGGCGCAAACGGAGCAGCGCCTCGAGGGCGGCCATCACGCCCTTGCCCTGCTCGAGGAGCGCGACGATCTCGCGCTGGGTCGCGGCGCGGATCGCGTCGTAGGTCACGCGCTCGGTGTCGTCGAGCTCGACGTACATCACGGAGTCGGTGCGCGGGGGCAGCTCGCGCGCGACCTCGGTCTTCATACGCCGCAGGACGAACGGTCGGATGCGCTCGCGCAGGCGCGCCGCGGCGCCCGCGTCGCCGTTGCTGATCGGCTCCGCCCAGCGATCCGCGAAGTCACTGCGTCCACCGAGGAGGCCCGGGTTCGTGAAGTGGAGCTGGCTCCACAGCTCGTCGAGGCGATTCTCGATCGGCGTACCGGACAGCGTCAGGCGCCAGCGCGCCTTGAGCTTGTACGCCGCACGCGCGACCTGACTGTCGGGGTTCTTGATCGTCTGCGACTCGTCGAGGATCACGGTGTCCCACGCGACCGCGGCGAGAACGTCGGTGTCGTTGCGCAGGATCGGGTAGCTCGTGAGCACGATGTCCGCGCTCGTATCGAGGGCGCGCCGAGCGCCGTGATAGCTGCTGATCTCGAGATCGGGACGGAACTTCCGGATCTCCGCGAGCCAGTTGAACAGCACGCTGGTCGGAGAGACGACGAGCGTGCGGGTCTTGCCGGGTGCGGGGATCGCGGCGAGCGCCTGGATCGTCTTGCCGAGACCCATGTCGTCGGCGAGCACGCAGCCGAGGCCTGCCTCGCGACAGAACACGAGCCAGTCGACGCCGCGCTGCTGATACGGCCGCAGCTCACCGACGAAGCCGCCCTCGGCCGCGACGACCGGGATCCCCGAGAAGCCGTCGAGCAGTGGGCGCAACCGATCGAGCTCGGGCGGCGGTGGCTCGTCGAGCTCGACACACAACTTGGCGAGATCGGGCAGCGCGTACATCGGGACCTTGTGGTCATCGCCGCGCGATGCGAGCAGATCCGCCACGCGATCACCGTGCTGATCGAACCACGACATCGGCACGCGGCCCCAGCCACCGCCCTGCAGCGGGACGAGGTCGACGCCGTTCTGCCACGCGCGCAGCGCTGCCGCGATCGATGCGCTGCGACCGCCCGAGCCCGTCAACGCGACGTCGAGCTTGCTGCCGTCGATCGTGATTCGCGCGTCGAGCGTGACGGCCTTGGTCGCGTTCGCGGCCTTGGCGTCGGTGCGGAACCAGCCGGCGAGCTGGTTGTGCATGAGGAACGCTTCGCGTCCCGCGAGCTCGACGCGCCGGCCCGGCACGAGGTTCAGCTCGTCGCGCAGCCGGTGCGTCAGTCGGCGCTCGGCATCGTGATCGCGGAGCGGCAGCGGGCCGTTGATGTGCACCAGCGTCCCCGAATCGATTCGCGCGCGGGGCGGGTCGCCGTACACGAGCGTCGGGAACACGAGGAGACGATCACCGTCCTGCTCGACGTCGAACGACATCCGGGGCTGCTCGAGGTTGCCCATCTTCGGCAACATCGTGGTTCGCACCTCGACGTCGAACCGGGCCGCGAGCGAGGGCAGGGTCTTGCTGATCAGCTCGGGGAACGCCGAGCGCGGCACGACGAACGACAGCGGCAGCTTCTCGAGCCGCGCGCCGGTCAGGTCCACCGCACCGACGGGGCGCAGTACGTTGTCGGTGGTGCGTACGACGCCGCTCGTCACGACCTCGCGCACGCCGCGGTCCGCCTCGATCTTCACGCGCACACCGCCGGGCGCATCCTCGACGAGGGCGCGGGGCATGATCGGATCGCCGCTCGTGGTGACCGGCTCGTCGCGATACATGACGTCTTTTGCGTCCGCGAGGACCGTGAGCACCTTGTCGATCCGGTCGCCCGTGATCGGTCCCTTGCGCGCCATCAGGAGCTTGTCGACGGTGAGGTCGGCATCGAACGTCGCGATGTGCCCGGCCTTGCCCTTGCCGACGAGCGACATCAGCGAGCCGACCAGCGGCTCGGTACGATCGCCGCGCACGAGCACGCGCTCGACGACGAGGCCCGCCACGTCGGGCGACAGGATGTAGCGGATCGGCGCGCTCGCGATCGACGACTTCGGCAGCTCGCCATCACTCTTCTCGGCCGCGATCACCGCCGCGCACACGTGGGAGCACACCGGCTCCTTGCTGGTGCAGTTGCACTCCCACTCTGCATGTTTCGTATTGAGAACCACCTCGAACGGGGTGGGCCTGCCGGGCACCCGAACTTCCAGCTCGAGCTCGTCGCCCCGGTCAGTACGGCCGATCACGCGCCCGTCGCGGGCAAGCGTCACCCCCTGCGACCAGGTGCGCTCGGTCGCTTCAGCGCGAGCTTTGTCGCGGAGGACTTCGAGCACGGCCACGCTCTCTAGCACGCCTAGGGTACCGAGACCAAAGGCATGATACGTTCCTCCGCGTGGAAGGGGATCCCGTCGACGAGGCCGAGCTCGACGCCGAGCTGGTTGCCCGGATGGCAGCCGGGGACCGGGACGCCATGTCGCAGCTCTACGCCCGTCACTCCTCGGTGATGCTCGGGCTTGCCATGCGGATCGTCCGGGACCGCCGCGAGGCCGAGGATCTCCTACACGACGTCTTTCTCGAGGCGTGGCGCGCCGCCAAAGACTTCGATCCGAAGCGTGGCCGGGTTCGTACCTGGTTGACCATCCGCATGCGCTCCCGAGCTCTAGATACCCAGAAGTCGGCCCGGGTCTCCCGCAATGCGGGCGACGGTGGCCTCGACATGCTGGTCGACGAGCGCGAGCGGACCAGCCCCGATCACGCCCGGATTCGCACCGCCCTCACCGAGCTCGGAACCGACCAGCGCAAGGTCCTCGAGCTGGCCTACTTCGAGGGGCTGTCGTGCACCGAGATCGCCGAGCGGATCTCGATTCCGGTTGGCACCGTCAAGTCGCGGATCGCCGCGGGCCTCGATCGCCTCCGCGTGGGCATCGCCGGGAAGGTGCTCTCGTGAGCGACATCCACGAGCTCCTCCCCCTCTACGTCCTCGGCGCCCTCGATGCGGACGAGGCGGCGCAGGTCGAGCAGGCTGTCGCCTCCGATCCGGCACTCGCCGCCGAGCTCGCCTCCTTCGAGGAGACGGCACACGCCCTGATCGCCCCGCTAACCCCGTCCCCCGACGTCCACGCGCGCCTGCTGTCCTCGATCGGCGCCGGCCCGTTCGAGCGATTCGCCGCCCAGATGGCCCGCCTGTACGACGTTGCCGTCGACAGGTCGCGCGAGCTGCTCGGCCTCATCGACCGCAAGGCCTCGTGGGAGACCGCCCTCCCGGGTGTCCACCTCGTCCACTTCGACGGCGGGCCGGCCTATGCCGCTGCCGACTGCGGGTTCGTGAAGCTCGACGTCGGCACCGCGTTCCCCCCTCACAAGCACCTGGGTGAGGAGGTGTCGCTCATCCTCGCAGGTCGCGTTCGCGACCGGACCACCGGCGCGGTCTACGGCCCGGGCGACGAGATAGTCGAGCCAGCGGACCAATCCGACCACGACGTCGTCTGCGAGGGCGATGCTCCGTGTATCTACGCAGCCCGTGCCATGGACGGGATCTCGATCATGGGCGCCCCGGCGCGACCCTCGAAGAAGTGACCGCGATCGAGTCCGACCTCGATTCGACTGCTGTACGATGGTTCAGGTGACGACACGCAGCGATGACGGTATGCGGGTGGTCGGGACCATCCGCAGCATCGAGCTGCACGCCACTGTCACCAAGTTCCAGAACGTGAGCTCGCGGCAGGTCGCGAAGATCCAGCTCGACATCGAGCGCGCGCAGGACGACGAGGGCGAAGAGCTCGACGTGCTCAACCTCGCCGATCTCTCGTTCCAGGGCCCGGCCGAGCTCGTGCCTCGCTTCCACGAGGGCGACCGCGTGCAGATCGTGACGAGCGCAGAGGCGCAGCTCCACATCACGAGCATCCGCCCGGCGCCGCTGTCCTAGCCTGCGTTCTGAGCGGACCGACATGCTGCCGTTCGGGGCCCGCGTGCTGGAGTGCACGTCCTGCGCGCCACGCTCGTAGGTCACCGAGCCACTCGCGCCTGCGTTCTTGAACGCACGGAGGTGGTGCAGTCTATGTCCGTGCGGTGCCTGGGACGGCGGCAAAGCAGGAGACCGCCGACGACAGCGCGCCCTCGCACCGCGACCATGTAAGGCCCATACACGCCCCGGTGGTGGTGGTACGCGCCGACTGCTGTGAGGCGGTGGTCAGGCGCCACGGGCGAGAGGAGCGCGGCTGTCCACACGGTCATCAGCGCGCTCGTGCTCTCTCGAAGTCCCTCCGGCCTTCGGTTCTTTGCCTCCCCGTCTCCCCGAAAACCGATCTCCGAACCGGAGCGCCGCAGCGTGGCGTCAGCGCTGGCAGCTGTGTGGTCAGGCGCCAGGGCGTAACGTTGGTGATGCTCGCGGCTGTCCACACAGGTGACAGCGAGGTCAGCGTTCTCGTCGAACGGAGATGCCGCGCGGACCTAGCGTGGGAGACGCGGCCTGGCCTGTTGTGCCTAGTCGGCACGAGGTACGCGACAGCCAAGCGGGATCCGATCGGGAATGTCAGGAGGTGGGGAGCCCGGCCCCTTTGTCGCGAGGAGCCTGCATAAGGCAGATAATCTAGCTCTCGGGAAATATCGGCGAAATAGTGGACATCCGGATCGCCGCGCGGTACTGATGATGAATGGCGACGGCGTTGCGGCGTGATGGACGAGTGGCGCGAAAGGCGCCGGGCGGCAAGCGCCGGATCCGACGGCGGCCGCTGAAGCGACACGTGCAGCTCGACCTGCTCGCCAAGCCCAAGCGCAAGCGGCGCCCGGGATCGAGGCCGGTGGGGCGGCCGCCGAAGAACGGGCGCGCAGGGTCACCGCACAAGAAGCGGCCGGCGCTGGCGGCGCGGCACCCGGTGCACGTCGTTCTGAGGGTCGTCGAGGGCCTCGGCAAGCTACGGAAGCGGCACGTGTGGAAGGCGCTGCGCTGGGCCACGATCTGTGCCGCCAAGCGCGAGAGCTTCGGGATCGTCCACGCGAGCCTGCAGCAGAATCACATCCACCTGCTCGTCGAGGCGGCGAACCAGTCAGCCCTGTCGCGCGGGATGCAGGGGTTTCAGATCTCGGCGGCGAAGCTGATCAACGCGGCCGTGACCGTGAAGCGTGCGGTGCGGCGCCGCGGCCAGGTGTTCGCCGATCGGTTCCATCAGGAGGTCATCGAGACGCCGCGCCAGGCGCGGAATGCGCTCGCGTACGTGCTCAACAACTGGCGCAAGCACCGCGAGGATCGCGATCGCACGTGGCTGGTCGATCCGTTCTCGACGGGGGCTGGTTTCAACGGGTGGAAGGAGCTCGAGGGGCGCGATCTGATGTGGAGGCCGCCCGAGACGTACGAGGGGTTGATCGTGTGGTTTCCGAAGACGTGGCTCCTCAGCGAGGGCTGGCGCCGATACGGGTTGATCGGTTGCCGCGAGGTTCCGAGTGCTCGCGTGCGGGTCGCGCAGCGTTGAGAGGTGCGGGTCAGCGAGCGTGTGACGAAATCACGTCGGGATGACTTGCTCAGGCATCGACGCCATCAGCCGTGCGACGCTGGACGTGTGGAGAGGCGAGGGATTGCAGTATCGATCGCCGTCCTCGCGACGGGATGCAGCTCCGACGTAGTGCCGGTCGATATGAACGCCGTCTACCACTCGGTCGAGCAGATGCGCCTGCTGTCCACGGCAATGTCGTCGATGGACGAGTTTTCAGCGGGTGTGGCGATCCATGCGCTCATCGGATCCGTCCAGCGGACGGCCCAACCGGACATCGAGCTCATGCCGGGGAGCGAGTATGGACACTGGCCCGCCGACATTGGAGCGACGTCCTGCGTGCCGACGAACTGCATGTTCGACTTCGGGTACGACGACGGATTCCAAAAGAAAATCGACGTGACTGGTACGGTCGTTCGCGATGGTGATGCGCTCGTGTTCGAGGTCAAGTCGAGCATCTCGACACGTCATTCCCTCGATATCGACTGGATGCTGACGGGCTCCGTGATCGAATCAGAACCGGTCAAGGGGCGACTCGAACTCGCTGGCAGTGCGCGGTCATGGGTCACCTGGGATACGGCTGTCGAGTACCGGGGCCTTGTGCTGGATTCCTCGAGATGCCCTAGCTCGGGTTCCGTGCACGCGACAACGGTGTACGCCGAAGGAGCCGACGAGCCCGTGCGTGTAGAGGCCGAGGGAACGCCCTCGACCTGCGAGTCGTCGGCACTACAGGGCGCGCACGACGCCGCTGACCGCGATCACGACGAACACGACGAGCGCGACGACCGGCAGGCGCCGCAGCACGACGTGATCCGGGCGTAGCCGCGCGACGAGGTGCGCGAGGAGCGCGAACCACAGGGCCGAGCCGACGCCGACGCCGGCCGCGAGCGCGATCGCCTCGCCGACCTCGGCGCGTGGCCACAGCGCGGCAGCGATCGCGACCCACGCGGTGAGCGCGCCTGGGTTGGGGAGCGTGAGCGCGAGGCCCGCGGGGATTCCGCGTGCGAGCGAGAGCTCGCGGTTCGGCGGGTGCGTGGCGTCAGTCGCGACAGGGAGGTGGCCGCCGTCGGCGTGCGCGGCGGCGGTCGGGGGGACGAGGGGGGCGTTGGTGACGTGCGCGGCGGCGGTCGCGCGTGCATCAGCGGGCCGCGCCTCGTCGGTCGCGCCAGTATCGGCAGCACGCGCGACCTCGCGCTTCGTTCGGCGCCCGCGGTGACGGCGCCACGCGAGCACCGCGTATCCGACGATCGCGATCGCCGCGACGACGGCGAGGATGCGGACGAGGTCGGGGCGCTCGGTGACGAGGCGACCGACGCCGGCGAACGCGAGGAGCGCGTGGACCGAGTCCGCGAGCGCGCCGCCGAGGCCGATGCCGATCGCGTGGCGCTTGTGCGTGGAGGCAGCGTCGGCGACCGCGACGTTGACGACGCCGAGCGGAAGACCCGTGACGGCGCCGAGGCCCAGGCCGAGGCCGGCCGCGCCGAGGAGGTTCACCAGATCAGCGTGCCCTCGTCGGTATCCTGACCGCCGAGGATGGTCGTGTTGATGAGCTTGGTCTTGTTCTTGGGCCCGACGGCTTTGATCTTCTTGGGGCCGGGCGGGAGCGGGAGGCGGGTCATCGGCGTCTCGCCGATGTACTTGCCGTCGACGTAGATCGTCGTCTTCACGTTCGACTTGATGGTGAGGTAGCCGAAGCGCGAGATCGCGAGGATGTCGTCCTTGGACATGCCCGTGTTGGCGTCGACGACCGCGGGCTTGGGGACGGCCGCATCGACCGGGACCGCGACGATGTTGTCGTCGGGCTTGGTCTCGTCGTCACCCTGCAGGAACAAGAACACTCCGACGCCGATGACCGCGAGGACGACGAGTGCCACCACGACGGTGAGCACGCCCTTCATGCGGTGAGCGCGCAGGAGGTTCGTGTCGGGGTTCGCCATCCACGAGTCGGGAGGCACGTTCGCTGAGAGATCGATCACGCCCTCGGGGAGCGGAGGAGGCGGCGGCGGGACGGGCAGGAGCTCGACCTTGCTCGAGCCCTGATTGTTCACGATCATCGAGGGGACGCCGGCCTCGGGGACGGGCATCGTCGGTGGCTTGGCGCGGATGGCGCCGAGCTCGCCGGAGCGGGCGGCGGGTGGAAGCGGAGGGGGAGTCGTCGTCGAGCGCTGGATGTGCATCTGCCCGGTCATCGGGCGTGGTGCAGGGGGAGGGGCGGGCTCGTCGGCGGCCTTGAGGATCTCGTCGCGCGCGGCCATCTCGTCGCCAAAGTCGGTGAACAGCAGGCGAGCGAGGTCGTTCTGGCTGGCCGGGCCGCCGAGGGTGGCGAGCGAGGAGCGGATCGCGGCGGCGAACGCTTGCGCCGTCTCGAAGCGACCGTTGGGATCGCGCGCCATCGCCTGGATGAGCGCAGCGCGCATACCGGCCGGGAGATCGGGACGACGCTCGCGGATGTCAGGGATCGGTTCTTCGGTGATCGCCTTGAACGTGAGGAAGTCGGAGTCGCGATGGAACAGTCGTTTGATCGCGAGCATCTCGTACATGACGATCGCGAGCGCGAAGACATCGCTGCGGCGATCGAGTGGCTTGCCCAGGATCTGCTCCGGGGACATGTACGCGTTCTTGCCTTTGACGGTGCCCGTTCGCGTTCGCGAGTTGGCGCCGCGCGCCTTGGCAATGCCGAAGTCGAGGACCTTCACGAGGCCATCGCCGCACACCATGATGTTCGGTGGCGAGACGTCGCGATGGACGACGTTGAGGAGAGCTCCGTCGGGGCCGCGTGCTTCGTGCGCGGCGTGGAGACCTTCGCAGGCCTGGCAGATGATGCCGGCCACCATGCGGATGTCGAGCATCTTCCCGGCCTTCGAGAGTCGGGTCATCATGCGCGAGAGCGGGACGCCATGGAGATACTCCATGGCGATGAACCAGGTGCCCGCGTACTCGCCGAACGCGTGCACCTGACACACGTTCTTGTGGACGAGCTGATGCGCGAGATCCGCTTCGTCGCGGAACATCGTGACGAAGTGATCGTCCTCCGCGAGGTGCGGAAGAATTCGTTTCAGAACGAGAACGTCTTGCGGACCGCGACCGGTAGGACGCGCCAAAAAGATCTCGGCCATCCCGCCAGTCGCGAGCTTCGCGATCAGCTGATAGCTACCGAAATCCCTGGCATCGCGAGGGACCAATGTCCCCGCCGGAATGGTCACGAAGATTATTATGCCCGAGGAATTTCCCGGATTTAAGCCTGAGCTGACACAGACCGTGAGGATCGTTCCAGCCAGGCCTGGGTACAGGCCGCGGTGACGGGCATGGAGCGCTCGAAGTCGGCGACGATTCCGCGCTCGATCCTCGACGAGAACAGGGCCACATCCACCGACACCGAGCCCTGGTAGCGACGGTGGATCAGCCCAGATCCGACCCGTGAGAGCCGATACAAGGCCGTGATCACGGCCCTTCCCCCGAGGACGGAGGGACGGATCTCGATGTCGATCTCGTCGTCCCGGCGGCGCCAGCAGGCGGTCTCGATGTAGTGCAGTTTTCCAGAGACCAGCGGCCTGACGAATGCCGGGAGCTGACGGCGCGGGACGACGCGGGAGACGCGGCGCAGCCGATCCCCCCGGTCCTCGAGCTCGAGGACGGTGCGCTCCACGATCTCGACCTGGCGATCGGCCTCGGCCTGGAGGTTCGGGTCGAAGTAGGCGGCAAACACGTCGGCGACGGACGCGGCCCGAAAGGTGTGCTCGAACGCGAAGGGGGTCACGGGCTGATTACACGTCATCCGCGCGGCGGCGCGAGGCACGCCTCGGTAACAGCTACGCGCGTCATGAAATGGTCACGTTCGGCGTAACGCTGCTGCAACGCTGACAGTCCTGCGCTGCGCCGAGAGACACACTGGGGTCGATGTATCCCGTGTCCGATCGCCCGGGCTGGCGCGACAACCTCCCGTTCTGGTCCGTTCACCTCGTCACCTTGATCGGAGTGATCGCCGTCGGGTGGAGCTGGGCCGCGTTCGCCTGGCTCGTCGGCAGCTACCTCGTGCGGATGTTTGCCATCACCGGCGGGTATCACCGCTACTTCGCACATCGCACGTACAAGACCGGACGTGCGTTCCAGCTCGTGCTCGCGTTGCTCGCGATGAGCAGCGCGCAGCAGGGCGTGCTGTGGTGGGCCGCGCACCATCGCAATCACCACAAGTACTCCGACGAGCCCGAGGACACGCACTCCCCGGTGCAGCGCGGGTTCTGGTGGTCCCACTTCCTGTGGATCCTCGCGCCGCGCAACCGCGCGACGGATCTCGAGAAGATCAAGGACTTCGCGAAGTATCCCGAGCTGCGCTGGCTCGATCGCCATGACCTGGTCGTGGCGACGGCGTGGGGCTTCGTCATCTACTTCATCGGCGGAACGACGGCGCTGTTCTATGGACACTTCCTGTCGATCGTCGTCGCGTGGCACATCACGTTCTGCATCAACTCGCTCGCCCACGTGTGGGGCAGCAAGCGGTACGCGACGCAGGACGAGTCGCGCAACAACCCCGTGCTCGCGGTGCTGACGCTCGGCGAGGGCTGGCACAACAACCACCACCACTACCAGCGCTCGGCGCGCCAGGGGTTCTACTGGTGGGAGCTCGACATCACGTTCTACGTGCTCAAGGTGCTCGAGAAGCTACGGATCGTGTGGGACGTCGACGGCGTGCCGCGCCACGTGCGCGACTCGCATCTCGGCGTAGCAGCTACTCGAGCGCCGCCTTCGCTTGCACCACCGGCGACGGATTCTGCGACGTCGACAGCCTCGGGCTGAGCAAGACCTGCTGCAGCATCACGGTGCCGCCGAGGGTGTGGAACCGCATCCGGCCGACACCACCGCCACCGCCACCGGCGCGCGTAGCGTCAAAGCCGTCCTCGCCGTCGAGCACGCCGTCGTCGCCGCCGTCTCCGCCGGAGCCGCCGTTGCTGCCGGAGCCGCTCGTACCGCCGGCGCCGCCGCTCGCGCGCGTGGCGCTGAACTGACCGGCCTGACCACTCGTGCCGGACTTGCCACCACCACCGCCGCCGCCGTTGACGGCGAGCGTGGCGTTCATGACCTCGATCGTCACGGCCTCGATCACGACCGTGCCACCCGCGCCGCCACCACCGCCGCACGAGCCGCCGGTCTTGCCGCCGCAGCCACCGGCGTCGATCCCGCCGACGAAGAAGCCGTTGATCGCGACCTTGTTGTTCGCGACGAGCTGGAGCGCGCCACCGCCGCCGCCACCGTCGCCGCCCATCCCGCCGCCACCACCACCGCCACCGCCACCGCCGACGAGCGCGGCGATCGCCGTGGACGTGATCGCGATGCCGCCAGGGCGATCGTTCCCTCCATCGCCGCCGCTCCCGCCATTCGCGCCGCCACCGCCCCCGCTGCAGCTGCTGTCATTGCCGGAACCGGATCCACCGCCGGCGCTGCCACCCCCGCCGACCCTGCCGTCGTCGCCGCCGTCACCTCCACCGGGACCGTGATCGTTGCGGGCCGTGCAGTTGCCCTGGAGATCGATCGTGCCGTTGATCGTGATGCTGTCGATCGCGACAAACGCCGCCGCGTTGGGACCGGTGAACCGAACCTGGCCGGCCAACATCAGCTTGGTGAACCGCCAGACACCGACGCCATTGCGGACGCTGAAGCTCCAGCCACCGGGGAGCGTCTGCGACTGAGTGTTGAGCGTGAAGCTGCCGTTCGTCGTGTCGAACACGTAGGTGCCGACCGACGAGAGCTCGAGGCTGGGGAGACCGGCGGTCGGCAGGAGATCTGCGGGAAGGACCGCGTTGCCTGCCGGCTGCAGCCTCCGGCAGTGGGGCGTCGGCGTGTCGGTACAGCGCCACGGACAGATCTCGTCGATGGGGGCGGCCGACGGATTGGCGCACATGCGCAACCGTTCGCCACCGGCCGTGCAGTACGTGCCCACGGTCGTACAGCCCATCGAGATCGGGACATCGGGCGGCGCGTCGCGGATGACGCTGTCATCGACCCCGGCATCACCCACCGGCGTGTCGTCGCCACCGCCCGGGGGTTGGTTGGCCGCGGTGAAGCCGCATGCTGACACGATGGCGATGCCCGCCACCCGCGTACGAAAGCGCAGAGACACCTGGGTAGGGTACCACGCCGAGGTGCGGGCCCCGACGGAGAATCCCTGGCGCGCCAGGTCTATGATGTCCGAGCATGATCGCGCTGTTGCAGCTGCTATGGCCGGTGATGGTGCTGCTCCATTTGCCAGCGGTGCTCAACACGATCGCGGTGGTCGTGTTCAGGCGGATCGCGCACACCCACGACTGGGAGTACGCCGACGATCTCCCCCAGACCGCGGGTGACTGGCTCCGCGATCGTGCGGCGGTGTACGGCCTGCGCGTGATCGTGACGGACCAGCCGGGCCAGAGCGACGCGTATCACCCCGACCGCCGCGTGATCCATCTCTCGCCGCAGACGCACTTCAAGTCGGATGCGGTGTTCTGGGCGATCGCCGCGCACGAGCTCGGGCACGCGCGGATCTATGGAGAGCATCCGTTGCTCGGAGCGCTGAGCCGTGTGTCGATGTGGATGAAGCCACTGTTCATGTATGTCGGCACGGGACTCGCAATCGGCAACGTGCTGTACGCGCGGCCACGCGGGCTCGATCTCGCGTTCGCGTTTCTCGCCGGTTCGCTCGTGCTGCGCGTGCTCGAGGCGATCGAGGAGGCGTATGCGAGCTACCTCGCGCACGGCGAGCTCCGCGCGAGCGCCCACCTCACGCCGGTTCATCTGCGCGTCGTGCGCCGCACCCTGCTCGCCGCGCTCGGCACGTATGTCGCGACCGCGGCAGGTGGTGCCATCTTGCTCTCGCAGTGGTCGATCGTCGAGACGATCGCGGGTGATGGCTGGCTCGGCGAGCTCGGCGCACTGACGACCCTCGGCTGGGTCGTCGTGATCACGCTGTGCGTGCTCGGCCTCGCGTACGCGTTCGTGCACCAGGCGAACGTGAGGTTGCGTTCCAGGCAGCGGAGCCACCAGCTTATCCGAGAGGCGGAGGGCACGCTCGACCTCATCTGGCGCGTGCTGCTCTTGATCCTGATCGTGCTGGTCTGGGATCTATCGGGGACGGGGACGTGGGCGTGGTGTGTGATCCTCGCGATCATCGCGACGCAGCGTCTGGTCGTGGGGCTCCTCATGCTGCCCGGCTTCATCCCGCTGATGGTGTTCGCGACGCTGATCCGTAAACTGTCGGGCCCGGGTCACCACGCGAGTGACGAGTTCGCAGCCTCGCGGGCCGCGGGCAAGCCGCTGATCCTCGACGGCAACGACGCTCTGAAAGAGATCCTCGAGACGCGGCGGCGCACTCCGACGCCGCAGTCACGGGTGTTCGAGGTGATGCTGCTGCTCTACCTGCCGTTGATCGTCGCGATCGGCGGCGGCTTGATCACGTAGTCGAAGTAGCCGCTCGGATCACCTAGCTTGCCGTCCATCGCGGCGCGCGCGACGTTGAACATCTCGCGCGCGGTCAAGTAGTGGAGCGAGTCGCCGGCGTCGATAACATTCTCGCGGAGTGCGCGATTCAGTGCATTAACACCGACGCCCAGCAGTGACTTAGCGGCGCTCTAGATAGCGCCAAGC
>JANOPP010000003.1:0-34447 GCA_031421915.1 Myxococcales bacterium
GCCCCACCTGGACCACCCGCAGCTTCGAGACCCGCGTCCTCGTCCGCGATCAGCAGACCGTCGTGATCGGTGGCCTGATGCAGGAGCGAGAGATCGACGTCAAGGACAAGGTCCCGTTCCTCGGCGACATCCCGGTCCTCGGCCGCCTGTTCAGCTCGTCGAGCAAGAAGAAGACGAAGTCCAACCTCGTCATCATGCTGACGCCGTACATCGTCAAGGACCAGATGGATCTCGAGGCGATCCGCTCGCGCCGTGTCCGCGAGCACGACGAGTTCACCAAGTCGTTCGGCGCGCTCGACCGCATGCCCTACCGCGCGGCGACGGACTTCCGCCGCAAGCGCGGCCTCGTCGAGGAGATCAACCGCGCGGTCCAGTCCGTCGAGGAGGACATCGCCGCGCGCGGCTCCGTCAGCAGGCCCGCGACGATCCCGCAGGGCGTCATCGAGTACCGCACCGCCGATTGACCGCCACCCCCGACCGGGCAATGGGCCCGGACCCCATTCCAGCGCGCTGGAATTGTCCGCTCCGCGTACGCCGGCGCCCAACAATTTCACAACGCCCCCAACCTGGGGGGCCTCCCAGCATTTCGGTAATTACGGTGTAATTACCGATCTTGGAGGAGGGGCTTCGAAATGGGTGCTGGGAGTATCAGGTCAGGAAATGGGGTTAGGCCACCATTTCCAGCGCGCTGGAATTGTCCGCTTCTCGGACACTCGCGCTCGGCGATTTCAACCGCCTGGAAAATGGGGTCGGACTCCCGCCGGTCGCCTCCAGTTTCTCAGCCGGCTGCGGGCGCCGAGGGTTCGCCGGCTGCGATGCCGGTGACCAGCGTGCCCGGCGGCACCGGCATCGGCATCGCGGGAGCCGGCGCGGGAACGTGGACGATCGCCTGCGGCAGGCGCGCGGAGAATCGGCGATAGAAGCGGCGGCCGATCACGAAGCCCGGGATCAGGAGGACGAGCCACGGCAGGAACGCGATGATCGAGACGGCGAGCCAGCCGCCGAAGTCGCGCAGCGCCTGGATCGACGAGTTGAAGCCGTTCGAGATCTGCTGGCCGAGGCCGGGGGCCGCGGTGGCGGCGATCGCGGGCGCGCGGGTCGAGAGCGAGAGCGTCAGCGTGCTCATCGAGATCTGATCGTTCCACTGGCGCATCGTGCCCTCGTAGCTCTCGATCTCGCCGCGGACGCGGGCAAGCTCGCGCTCGACGGCGAGCACAGCTTCGATGCCGCCGTCACGGGCGGTCGCGAGCTCGAGCAGGCGCTTCTCGAGGGCCTGGCTGCTCGCGAGGCGCGCGGAGATGTCGACGTACTGCGCGGTAATGTCCGCGGCGTTCGTCGTCTCGCTCGTGATCTCGCCGAGCTCGCGGAGCTTGGGGAGGATCGAGCTGAACGTCGCCGAGGGGAGGCGGAGCACGACCGTCGCGTTCGAGACGGAACCCTGCGAGTGGTTGACCTGCGTCGAGTCGACGTAGCCACCGGAGGCGGCGAGCAGGGCGTCGAGCTTGGTGCGCGCGGAGGCGTAGTCACCGACGACGAGCTGGATCGCGCCCGTGCGGATCACCTTGCGGTTGTCGGAGGCCTTCGTTTGATCGCGCACCATGCCGAAGCGATCCGGGGCGTCGGATCCGGAGACCTTGTCCGTCTCGCCGCCCTTCGTGGCCATCGGGCCGGGCGAGTTTCGGTAGTCGCCATCGGTGGCGGCGGCCATGTCGCCGGACTTCTTGCTGCAGGCGCCGATGGCGAGAACCGCGACGGCGAGGGATGTGATCAGGCGGGGAGCGTTGCGCATGCCGATCCCAACGCATGGCGCGTGGGTTCGGGTCGCACTACCCGACAGGTCTGCGCGAAATCTCCACGATCGCTCGACGAGGTCTGCACGAGCCCTGCGCTCCATGTCCCCGCAAGGATGGTTGAACAGGACAGGAGGACACACCATGTCAGCGTTTGCAGAGACCCTTCCCTATGCCCCCCGCGGGCCCGCCCTGGCGTTCGCCGCCCTCGGGCCGGTCGCGATCGGGGCGATCCTGGCGATCCGCAGCGAGACCGCGGCGCCCCTGTTCATCGTCCCGGCCGTGATCTTCGGCGTGGTCGCCGCGACGAGCCCCGCCCTCTACATCGCGAGTGCCGCGACCGGCACGGCACCACCTCTATCCAAGGTGATTCGCGCGTTCGGTGTAGCTCTCGGTGCCTTTGGCATCGCGCTCGCGGGCCTCTTGCTCCCCGCTGCCTTCCTCGCGCTCTCGTCGATCGACACCGTGATGACGTTTGCCGCCGCGAGTGCCGCGGTCGGTGCCGCGGCGTTCCTCGGCCTGCGCCGCCTCGCGAGCGAGCTGGTCTCCTCGAACAACGAGGCATTCCCGGATGCCGCGACCATCAAGCCGACGGTGACCGCGAGCACGGTGTTCTTCGTGTGGTCCGCCGCGACGGCCGGCATCGCCGGTCGCCTGTGGTGGGATCTCGCGAAGGAGGTGCTGTCGTGATCGGCGCCGCCATCGAGATCGGCACGGGCACGACCACGCCCCGTGACCACCGCCCACCCGCGCTGATCGATCAGCTGCTGCGCGACCGCGACGCGATCGTCGCGCGGATCGCCGCCGGCAAGGATCTGATGACGCTCACGCGCACGATGGTCGCGACCATCGCGATCGCGACGGCGATCGTCGGTGCCGCCCTCGGCAGCTACCGCGGCGGGATCCAGATCGGCTACGCCGCGATCAAGCTCCCGCTCGTGCTGCTCGGCACCGCCGCACTGTCGGCGCCCGCCCTCACCGCGATCGGTGCCGCGCTCGGCCGCCGGTCTCGCCTCACCGCGGATCTCGCGCTCGTGATCACGTCACTCGCCTACGGCGCACTGCTGCTCGCTGCCTGCACCCCGCTGATCCTCCTCGGGCGGGCGATCGATCTCACGTATCACCAGATGATCCTCGCGACGGTCGCGATGTTCTCGGTCTCGGGCGTCGCGAGCCTCCGCATGGTCACCCGGGCGCTCGCCGACGAGAAGGGACCCGGACGCGGCAGCGCGATCCTCGGCCTCTGCGTCGTGTTCGCGCTCGTCGGCGGTCAGCTCGCGTGGTCGCTACGTCCGTACCTCCTCCGCCCGCGCACGCCGGAGGTGCCGTTCCTCCGCTACACGGAAGGCAGCCTGTTCGACGCGATCACCGGTGCGATCCGCTCGGCGCGGGGCATCTACACGCGCGACTCCGCGCCGCTCGGAGACCCGTGATGACCCTCGATGTCCTCGCCCTCGGGTACGCCGCGATCGGAGTCGCCGTCGCGATCGGTGCGGCCCTGGCGGGTCGCCGCCCCACCGCGGGCGACGTCCTGCTCCTCACCGCCGTGTGGCCACTCGCGGGCCCGATGATCCTGTTCGGTGATCGCGAACGAGCCGACGATCACGAGCTCGTGTCGGCGCTCGCGCGGGCGTCGACCTCGCCGCTCGCATCGATCCTCCCCGATGCGGAGACCGCACGCGTCCTCCAGGCCCGGCTGCGCGAGGCGACCTCGCGGCTCGCAGATCTCGATCACGTTCTCGCGCGGCCCGACTTCGATCCGACCTCGGCACAGCGCCGCGCGAGCGAGCTGACGGCGCGCGGAGCGAGTGCGGCTGCAGCGACCGCACTGCTCCGGGTCCGCACGCTCGGACAGCTCCGCGACCTTCGCGAGCGCTATCGCAGCGAGCTCGACGAGGTCCGGGAGCTGATGGCGCAGCTCGTGACGCAGGCCGAGCTCGTGCGCCTCCAGCCCTCGATCGCGCAGGCGTCGAGCGAGCTCGTCCGGGAGCTCGTGTCCCGCGTCGAAGGTCTGGGTGATCTGTTTGCCTACCAGGCTTCCCTGGAATACGAGCCCGCACCGGACCGTTCTGCCTAGGCATGTCGTCCATCTTGATCGTTGACGATGACGCGCACATCCGGGAGGTCGCCCGGTTCGCCCTCGCACGCGCCGGCCACACGGTCGAGCTCGCGACCGATGGCGCCGCCGCCTACGAGCGTGTGATGCGCGGAGGGATCGAGCTGATCGTGCTCGACATCCTGATGCCCGAGCTCGATGGCCTCGGGCTGTGCCGTCGCCTCCGCGCGCACGGTGGCACCACGCCCGTCCCGATCGTGTTCCTGTCCTCACGCGGCGAGGAGGCCGACCGCGTCCTCGGCCTCGACCTGGGCGCCGACGACTACATCACCAAGCCGTTCTCGCCGCGCGAGCTCGTTGCCCGGATCGCGGCCGTGCTCCGCCGAACCTCGGCCGAGGCACTGCCCGCCGCGCGCCCCGTGCTCGCGATCGGCGAGGTCACGATCGATCGTGATCGCCACGCCGTCGAGGTCGCGGGGGAGCCACTCGTCGTCACGGCGACGGAGCTGCGCCTGCTCGCGACGCTGGCCACGCATCGCGGCCGCGTCCTGTCGCGCGGCCAGCTGATCGCCACGGTCTACAGTGGTGATCACCACATCAGCGAGCGCACGATCGACACCCACGTCCGCAACCTGCGCGCCAAGCTCGTCGCCGCCGGCGCGCCCGTGATCGAGACCGTCCATGGCGTCGGTTATCGCTGCGGCTAGGCGCAAGCTCGTCGGCTGGTTCCGCCACCTGGCGCGGATCCGCTACCGCTTGCTGCTGATCAACGTGATCGTCGCGGCGGTCCCCGTGTTCGGGATCGCGTTCGCCGAGATGCACGAGCAGCAGCTCCTCGCCGCGCTCGAGCGCGACATGATCCATCAGGCGGAGCTCGTGCGCGCCATCGTCCGCACGACGACGAGCGACATGCGCTCGCTCGAGGCGGGCCTCGTCACCGCCGCGCGGGACACCCGCACCCGGATCCGGATCCTCGACAACCGCGGCGCCGTCCTCGCCGACTCGCATCGTGGCGGTCCACCGGAAGGCGCCGAGCGCCCGGTCCCGTACCTCGGGGGTGGCGAGTCGCCGTCGCACATCGCCGAGATCCCGAAGCCTGTCGAGCTCGCCGAGCGCAGCGAGGTTCGCACCGCACTTTCCGGTCGCTATGGCTCTGCCACGCGCCTCTGGGAGAACCAGCAGCGCGTCTACCTGTTCGCCGCACTCCCCGTCGCCGATCGCGGCGCGGTGACCCACGTCATCTACGTCACGAAGTCGACGCACGACGTGAAGCTCCAGCTCTATCGCCTGCGCACGTGGCTCGTACGTCTCCTCGCCGCGAGCCTCGGGATCACCGCCCTGATCACTCTGCTCCTCGCGACCACGATCGCGCGCCCGCTCGGCAAGCTCACGCGCCGTGCCGAGCGCATCGCCGCCCGTCAGCCCGTCGAGCCCGCCGATCGCCTGATGCGCCGCTCCGACGAGATCGGTCAACTCGCACGCGCCGTCGACGCGATGACCGACGAGCTCGAGCGCCGTGCCCGCGATGCCCGCACCCTCGCGGCCGACATCAGCCACGAGTTCAAGACGCCCCTGACCGGGATCCGCGGCGCGGCCGAGCTCCTGCGCGACGGCGCAGCCGAGGATCCCGACGCCCGCGAGCAGTTTCTTGCGATGATCGTCGCCGACACCGCACGCCTCGATCGCCTCGTCTCGCGCCTGCTCGAGCTCGCGCGAGTCGAGGACGATCGTGGCGCCGCCCTCCCCGTCGACGTTGCAGATCTCGCTCGCACCTGCGCCGCGCGCCCGTGGCCGGTCCCGGTACGCGTCATGTGCCACGGCGAGAGCGTGATCGCCGGCCGTTCGATCGCGATCGCCTCGGCGATCGAGAACCTGATCGCAAACGCGACCCAGCACGCCGAGCCGAACACCGACGTCCATGTCGTCGTCGAGCGCCGCGCGACCGGCACGGTGCGCATCATCGTCGCGAACCACGGCCCGGCCCTCTCGCCTGCAGCGCGCACCAAGGTCTGGGACCGCTTCTACTCCACGCGCCACGCCGACGGCGGCAGCGGCCTCGGCCTCTCGATCGTCCGCTCGGTCGCGACCGCGCACGGCGGCTGTGTCGGCGTCGACTGCGCCGACGGCATCACGGCGTTCTGGTTCGACGTCCCGCCACGATAGCGACAATGATCGCGCGGAACGTGCCACCACCATGAAAAGTGTCGGCAACGTGCGACGGCCTGTTGCATGGTCCGGCCGGTCAAGAAGCAGGCGCTCGAAGCTTTGGTGCTTCTCGTGAGCTGTGTGCAACTAATATTAGGGAGCAGATACAAGATGAATCTCTACCTCTGGTCGATGTCACTCTCAGCCGTCGCAGTCATCTCGGTCGCAGCACACGCCGACGGTGTCGCCGGGGGCAAGGCACCACCTCCTGCACCTGCGGTGGCGTCAGACATCGACTACATGGTCGCCCAAGGTGCCAAGTGGAATCGAGCGAGCATCTCTCGCAAGACCCTCCTCGGCTGGACTGCCGGCAATGCCGCGGTGATTCGTTCGTTTGAATGTGAATCCGCTGCAACCGGTGGACGTGGTGAGTATTGCGAGATCCAGATCTGCGTCGTCAAGCCAGCGCCCAGCGTCATGGACTGCGGCAGCGGTCACGAGATCTCGGTAGAAATCGGCCACAAGGCCGTCGCCGCAGACCTTGCCAAGCAAGTCAGCGCCGAGATCGCCAAAGTGGGACCGTTGACGGCCGGCACGACGCTCAAGCCGGCGAGCGTCAAGGTGTCCGTCGTCAAGGGAGCCGTTCGGATCACGACCCGGAGGAACAGCCTCCCCCTGGAGGTCATCGCTCCCTTTGACGACGGAGCCAACACGGTGAGAGCAACCAGCGCGAAGATTTCTTCGGTGTCGGAATCTCCAGACAAGACCTGCACCGCGGCGATCGGATCCGCCATGATGCGCGCGCAGACCCAGAAGACGGAGACCTCGCCACGAGTCTTCGGCGTGGTCGTCTGCCAGGCGGCGAACGCAAGATAGAGACGGCCGCGCGTTCGCCTGAGGTATCCTAGATCCGTGGCTTTCACCCTCGACCAGCTGGCGCTTCTCGAGGCCCAGCGGGCCTACTTCGCGAGCGATGCGTTGATCAAAGAACGGGCTGCGGTCTGGCGCGACGCCTCTCCCGAAGAGTGCCTTGCTGCCGTCATCGACTCCTGCAACGAGGCCGCCTATTTTCTGTCGCTCAAGTCCGCCGACGAGCTCGACCGCGTCCTCGCTGTCGAACCGCTACCTGCCGACACGATCGCGATCCTCGAAGCGCTTCAGCGACCACGATGAACCCGATCGATGTTGCACACCGCCTGGCTGTGGTGTTCGAGGAAGACAACGTACCGTACGGGTTCGGCGGCGCACTCGCGCTCGGTGTCTGGGGAGCACCTCGGGCGACCAAGGACGTCGACGTCTCGGTGTTCGTGGCGCGTGGCGAGCTCGCGCGCGTGCTCGATAGTCTGGAGCGTGCCGGTGCGATGGTCCGGCGCGAGGACGCGGTACGCGATGTCGCCAGGATCGGGCTCTTCCAGGCTCGAGTCGGGCGGATCGTGCTCGACGTGTTCGTGTCTGATCATTCCCATGCCCAGGCTGCGGCTTCGCGGATCAAGCGTGTCGCGGGACCAGGTGGCGCTCTGCTCGCGTTCATCTCGGCCGAGGATCTATGCATCCACAAGCTCCTGTTCGGACGTCCCAAGGACATCGTCGATCTCGAGCGGCTGTTCGCGGTCCGCAGTCTCGACACCACATACGTCCGCTCGTGGGTGGTGCAAATGATTCCGGTCGACGATCCTCGCCTGGCCGTCCTCGACGATCTCGAGCAGCGGTTTCAAATCTCCTGAGTACGGGGCCTTGAGCTACGCGCTCAGTCGAGCGTGAACAGATCGATCGGCTCGTCGCGGCCGCGGACCTTGACGCCGGTCGCGACCGTCCGCAGCGTGAACGCGGTCGGATCCTTCAGCGCGCCCACGATCACACTGGTCACCAGGATGTTGACGCCGTGCTCCTTGGTCATCGACTCGACGCGCGAGGCGACGTTGACCGCGTCGCCGATCACGGTCGACTCGATCTTGCTCGCGAACCCGATCGTGCCCATCACCACGTCGCCGCCGTGCGCGCCGATGCCGGCCTCGATCGGGCCGAGCCCCACCGCCGCGCGCTCCGCATTGAACGTGCGTACTCCGTCGCGCATCGCGATGATCGCCCGGAGCAGGCCGTCGGAGTGCTCGTCGTCGAACACCGCCATGATCGCGTCGCCGATGTACTTGTCGACGAAGCCGCCATTCGCGTCGATCGCGGCGCCCATCCGCGCGAGGTACTCGTTGAGGAGCCGGAACACGTCGATCGGCGCCATGCCCTCCGAGGTGGAAGTGAAGCCACGGAGGTCCGAGAACAGGATGTTCACCCGCCGTGGTGCCGCCGTTCCGACCACGATGTTCTCGATCCCGCTCGGCGCGATCACCGCAAGGAACTTGCGGGGCACGAACCGCTCGAATGACTCGAGCGTCTGGCTGAGCTTCCCGAAGCTGTCCTCGAGATCGCCCGACATGTCATTGAACGCGTTCGCGAGCGCGCCGATCTCGTCCGCGCGATCGACCTTGGCGCGGTGACCGAGATCTCCGGACGCGATCTTCGACGCATCGGCGGCGAGCCGGACGATCGGCTTGGACAGCCGTCGCGCCACGATCAGCGCGCCCGAGAGAGCGAGCAACAGGGAGAGGCCCGCGATCGCCAGCGCCTTGATCACGGCAGCGCGCACGGCTTCATCGACAGCGGCGAGCGACATCCCGACCCGCACCGTCCCGATCTTCGCGTCGCTCGCTGTCTGCATCGCCGCCGCAACCTCGACGATCGGCGAACCCTTGGCACCCCGCAGCGCCTGCTGCTCGCCGAGCCTGACATCGCGCAACAGGAACGGCTCGGCGACCAGCACACCGCGCTGGATCGTCAGCGCCCGCCGCGAGACGGCCGCCGGCACGAGATCCGGGATGTACTGCTCGTTGAGCTCTGCAGGCGAGCCCGCCACGATCCGCTGCTGCGCGTGATCCGCGTGGATCATGACGTAGACGATGTCCGGATCGTCCTTCATCAGGAGCGACAGGTCGACGCGGACCTGGCTCCAGTTCGCATCATCGATCTCGTTCATCAGCGTGCGGCTGATCGTCGTGGCGAGGCCCATCGCAGCCTGACGGCGTTCGGTGTTGATCAGCTTGCGATCGGTGGAGGTCCACTGCCACACCACGATCGCGACCGTCGCGATGATCAGCATCGCCGTGAACGCCACGAGCCGCGTCGTGATCGAGCGCAGGCGCGTCGTCATCGCTCGTTGACCTCGATCTCGTCGACGAACGTCACCCAGGCGCCCTTGTATGCATCGCCACACGGCATCAGCGCGAGCGCGATCGGTCCACCCATGCGTGCCGTGATCGGCTTCTCCTCGGGGCCCCACTGCAACGCGAGCAGTGGCTTGCACCGCCCGAGCTCCGACGCGGGAAGCAAGATCGGCTTCTTCGGGTCATCATGGATCGGTGCCTTGCCGTGCACGATGATCTCGTCGTCGGGATCGAGCGTCACACCCACCGACGTCAGCACGTCGCTCAGGCTCACGCCGCGAACGTGGACAGGCCCCGACGGCCACTCGACCTTCCAGCTCACCGGCAGATCGAGCGTGCTCGGCGCCAGCTTCGCGAGCTCGGCGCGACCGAGCACGTGCTCGCCGCGCATCTTCGATCTGATCACGAGCCGTGGCTCCTCGGTGCCGACCACGAGGTGCGTCACGTAGAACGACCAGAACCGATCGGGATAACGGTCCCGGTACGCCTGGTCCGCCTCGGTGAACGGATGCGCGAAGAAGATCGGACCGCCGCTCGAGCGGGGAATCGGTGCGCCGTCGGCCTCGATCGCGAGCAACATGCGGAACGACCGTGCATCCGCGATCTGCATGGTCGCGCGGAAACCATCGATCGCGACCGCCGTGACCTCGGTCGCCTCCGGCGCCGCATCGAACCTCTCGAGAACGTCGCGCACGAGCAGGCCGCGGAAATCGGTCGGCGTCTTCTTGTCGAGGTTCTGCACGTTGATCGTCACGACGTGCGCCTGACCGAGCTGCTGCAGATCGTTCCACGACAGCGTGGCTGCGGGCTTCGTGATCTGGCCACTGACGGTCAGCGTATATCCGGGCTCCTCGGATGCCGGTGCCGCGAGCTGCGCCGCTGCCTTGGCTGCCCCGTTCGCGGCGACCGCTTCGGCGCGTTGCCGATCGAGCTCGTCGTCGCTCGGCTGTTGGCGACACCCCTGGAGCGCGACGGCGACGCCGAGCAGGCGGACGCGAGCACCCCCAAGAACCACGGGTCTACCTTACCCCCCGACCACGTCCCGTCGGCTGGCCGGCCTTAGTGAATCCGCCACGGTGCAACATTCCCATTGGCCCGACCAGGCGGCGGGCGTAGCGTTTCGCCTATGTTCTGTCGCGTTCTGCCCGCGGTCCTCTTTCTCGCTGCTGCGTGCGGCGGCGATCCAAACGACGACACCGAGCAGGTGCTCAACCCGCCGCGCGACATCTACGACTCGTGGGTCAAGGTCGAGCCACCGGGCATCGTTTGCGGCAACGGCACCCAGTACAAGTTCTTCGTCAACTACTCGAACACCACCGACAACCTCGTCGTCGTGTTCGAGCCGGGTGGTGCGTGCTGGGACTACGACAGCTGCGCGGGCCGTAACGGCATCCGCGGCGCCGCGAACCCCGACGGCATCAAGGACAAGCACTGGGAGATGGCGTCGTTCATCTCGCCGTTCCTCTCGCGGTTCGACTACACGAGCCCGTCGATGACCTGGAACATGGTCTACGTCCCGTACTGCACGGGCGACGTCCACACCGGCGCGAACATCATCAACTACCAGGGCGGCGGCAGCGACCCAGATCTCTCGTTCCATCACGAGGGTCACAAGGCCGTGCAGAGCGTCGTGTCGTGGATCGACGACAACTTCACGCACGTCCCGAAGATGCTCTCGACGGGCTGCTCGGCTGGCGGCGTCGGCTCGCTCGTGAACTACCGCTTCCTCCGCAACGGCGTCCGCGCGATCGAGAAGGGCTACCTGATCAACGACTCGGGTCCGGTGTTCCCGTCGAGCGGCTTCTCCAAGCCGCTCCACAACATGATCCGCGCCGCGTGGAACCTCGACTCGCTGCTGCCGCAGATGCCGGAGGGCTTCACCCTCGACGACATGGGCACGATCAACACCGCGCTCGCCGACGAGTTCCCGAATGACCGCCTGGCGACCACGTACTTCCGCCGCGACTACAACTTCTCCCTCTACTCCTACGAACGGTTCTACAACTTCCCGCCGAAGTCCGAGCTGATGCGGATGTGGGACGCCGACACGCAGCTCCTCGTCTCCGAGTTCGAGTCGCGCGACAACCTCTTCTACTTCATTCCGTACTACCGGAACATCAACGACAGTCACTGCACGACGGTGCTCAACTTCGTCGACTCCGACATTGAAGAGCAGAACATCACGCTCGCCGACTGGATCAACGACTTCGTCGGCGACAAGCCCGTCACCAGCCACCTCGAGGCGCCGGTGCCGGGTGAAGACGACTGAGCGCTACTGGGCTCGTGCGCCGGCCGACGCGCTGACCTGCGCCGACACCTCGATCGAGACGCTGAACCGAGCCTGGATGTTCGCGCTCGCGGCGACCACCGCAGCGAGCTGCACGCCGACGCAGAGGCCTCTCTCGCCGAGCTGACCCGCGAGGTCTCCCGAAGCGCGCACCAGCGACGCGCCGGTCTGGACCCACAGCACGAGAGCCTTGCTCGCGAGCTCGAGCTTCTTGCTGGCGCGAAGGATCGCCGGCATGCCCGCGTCGATCGCGGCCAGCGCTTTCTGGAACTTCGAATCGTCGACGATCGTGACGCTCTCGCGCACGACCTCGACCTTGGGCTCCGAGCACACGGTGCGCACGTTCGCGCGGATCTCTGCCGACGCCTTGCACTCGGCCGACGCGTCGACGTTCGCGTAGCCATCACAGCCGCCGCTGCACCGCCCGTTGCACGTGCCGTTGCACTGACCGTTGCACTGGCCACCCGGTGGCCCGCTCGCGCACTGGCCGGCACACGTGCCGTTGCACGTACCGCTACAGCTGCCCTCGCAGCGAACGTTCACATCGGCCACGACCTTCGCCTCGCACTCGGCGACGATACCGGCCGCGAAGTCGATCTCGGTCTTGCACACCGACGGCGTGTAGCGCGTGACGAGCCGCGACTCGGTCTTCACGCTGATCTTGAGGTTTGCATCGAGCTCGGTCGCCGCGCGCTGACAGACCTCCTTCGTGGTTCCTGCCGTCGACACGCCGAGGGCGGTCGCCATGCGACGGCACGCTCCGGCCAGCGAGCTCTCGAGCTCGAGGCTCGCCCTGTCGAGCTCCGCCGACGCGACGAGGAAGGCGTACGCCTTGCGGCCGATCGGGTTCGTGTTGATCTTGCCGCACGAGTCCGGGCTGATCGCGAGCCCCCCTCCGCCACCGCCGCGTCCCCCGCCGCCACCACCGCGCGAACCGCCGGCAGGAGGAGGACACGCAGCCAGCAACACGACCGCCATCAAAAGCAACGCAGGTTTGAACATGGGCGCATCCTCGCACGAAGCACCTGAGGCTGCGCTGCGCGCATGCGGAGGAGGACCTCCCTGATGGGCGATCACGCCATCGACAGCAGCTCGAGCGTGATCTCGTCGCCATCGACGGCGAGCGACGTCGTGCGCGCGACGATCGACAGCGCGGCATCCTCGTCGATCGCGCACTCCTCACCGAGCGCGGCCCACAGCCGCGACCAGCTGGTCCCGAGCACGCCGGGCCGGATCCACGTTCCAGCACGACTGATGTGACTGATGATCGCGGTCGCGATCCGCGCGTTGTCGGTGACCCGACGCGTGAGCGTGTGGCGCGACTCGAGATCGCGGTAGCGCGCGGTCAGGGCACGGATGAACGTTCCCATCCACGACTCGATGCCGAGCTCGCGCTCGAGCACCGTACGAGTCACGACGATCGCGGTCACGTCATCGACCGCGACGATGCTGGCATTGCGAGGCTCGCGCGCGAACATCACGGCCTCACCGAACACGTCGCCGGGTCCGAGCGTGCGCAGCGAGATCCGGCGACCGCGCTCCTCGCGAAACGCCTCGCAGTGACCGGACGTGATCACGTAGGCCTCGTCGGCGAGCTCGCCCTCGCGCACGATCAGCGTGCCTGCGGGGAACGGCCGCGACGTGAAGAATGCGCCGCGGTGGAGGAACTTCTCGACCTCGTCGCGCAGGGCACTCACCGTCGGGAACCGATCGGCGCGCTCGCGGGCGAGGGCCCGCATCGCGATCTGTGACAGCGCGAGCGGTGGCGTACGGCCGAGCGCCACCTCGTGGGGTGGGCGCGGCGAGCCTGCGCGCGCTTGCTCGGTCGCCTCGGTGTCGCTCGGACCGGGGTTCGGCGGAATGCCGGTCAACAGCTGGTAGAGAACCGCGCCAAGGCCGAACACGTCGGTGCGTGCGTCGATCTCGTCGGTCTTGCCGAGCGCTTGCTCCGGCGCCATGTACGCAAACGTGCCGATCACCGTGCCCGGCGAGTCGACGATCGTGCGGCGCGGGCGCGTCTCCGCCGGTGTGCGCTCCCGCGGAGCGGGGCCGACGACCGCGCAGCCCCAGTCCATCACGTAGACCTGACCGAACTCGCCGATCATGATGTTCGCGGGCTTGAGGTCGCGGTGGATCACGCCGCGGCTGTGCGCGAACGCGACGGCGTCGCAGACCTTGAGGAAGATCTCGAGCAACCGCGCGAGGTCGACGTCGGGGCGTGACTTCAGCTTCCTGAGCCGCGCCGCGAGCGTCTCGCCCTCGACGAGCTTCATCATGAACTCGGGGCGGCCGGGCTTGTCTCCGACGAGGTCGTAGATCGGAACGATGTTCGGATGATCGAGCTGGCCTGTGATGCGGGCCTCGTCGAGGAACCGCCCGAGAGCGTCCGGGTCACCGGCGAGGTTCGCGTCCATGACCTTCAGCGCGACGTAGCGCTCGAGGTGACGGTCGAACACCTTGCGGACGACGCCCTGCCCGCCGCGCGCGATCTCGCCGCGGTCGGCGAGCCGATCCGTGCTCGTGCGCGCTACCGACGGGACCGCGGCCGCGCTACCTGCCGGAAGCACCGCCGTCCGTGCTCCCTTGCTCGGCCGCGAGACCGCGCTCGGACGCGAGGCGACGCTCGGACGCGAGACCGCGCTCGGACGCGACACAGCGCTCGGCCGTGAGGCGACGCTCGGCCGCGAGGTGACGCTCGGCCGCGAGGCCACGCTCGGCCGCGAGGCTGCGCTCGCGCGATCGGTCGAGCCGACCCTCGCCGGCTTCTTGTTGCCGCGGGTCGTCGTCCGCGCATCACGTCGTCCCGTTCGCGATCCACTCGCCACGGACCCATCGTAGCCCACGGAGGGTCAGCGCCGCGCGGACAGGAGCACACCGTCATCCGAGAGCGTGTCGGAGATCGCCAGCGTGCGCCCGATCAGCGGCGTCGTCACCGCGATCATCTCGGCGAGCTTGGCGTGCCCCGCGAAGTGGAGGCGCGCGAGCGTACTCGCGAGCTGCGCGGCCCCACCGGCCGGAGCGCGCACCGGGATCGCGATCCGCTCGAGGGTGACGGCGAACCCCGCGGCCTCGAGGCGGTTCGCTGCCTCGGCGAGCAACCAGCCATGGTGCGCCGGCGGGAGGCGAGCGACCGCAGCCTCGCGGTTGTAGATCTCGACGAGATCGTTGCCCGGCGCGGCCTGGATGATCACGACGCGATGTCGCGCGATCCTCGCGAGCTCGTCGATCGCGGTGCGTGGATCATCGCAGTACTGGAGCACCCAGGTCGCGATCGCGGCTTCGGTCGAACGATCGGGGAGCGGTACCGCCTCGGCGCGGCCGTCGGCGACGATGATCCCGCCCGGTACGCGCGCACGCTGTGCCGGATCTGGTTCGATCACCGTGACCTCGGCGCCCTTGGCGACCGCCTGGGTCAGGAGGCCCGTGCCTCCCCCGACGTCGACGACCTGCTTGATGTCCTTCAGCGCGACGAGGAGCGCCGCGATCTCCGCGTCGGGCGACAGCAGATCGACGAGCTCGACGAACGCACTCGAGTCGAGATGCTCGGGCCCCCAGAACATCGACGGCATCGCGTCGCGCGGCGCACACAGCGGATGATCGACCCAGCTCGTCATTCACGCACCGTCGCACGCCTTGACCCCGCCCGATCAGCGACCGATCATGCTCCATCGCGTTCTGGCATGCAGAGCTGACTCTCACGCTGGCCGCTGTACTCGGCATCGGGTGCGGTCGGCTCGGCTTTGACGAGATCGACGGCCAGATCGTCACGCCACGGACGTGCCGCGATCTCGAGCTGCTCGGCAGGCCCACCGGAATCCACCAGCTCGGCGGACGCGACGTGTGGTGCGAACAGGGCCGCCGCGGAGGTGGCTGGACGCTCGCGCTCAAGATCGACGGCACCAAGTCGACGTTCCTCGGCAACAGCACGTTGTGGGACACCGCGGCGCTCCTCAACGAGACGAGCCTCGATCCCTCTGTGCTCGACGAGGCCAAGCTGGCCCCGTTCGTCGACGAGCCGGTCGCAGAGGTCCTGCTGGTCATCGATGACGACAAGGACGTCGTGGTGCGCATGCGCGGCACGAGTCTGCGCGACCTGTTCGCGAGCGGTCTGACACTTCCCGCGCAGACGGTCGAGACCGAGTGGCGTGCCGCATTCTCGCCGGGTTCGCTGCAGGTGGGATGTCGCCAGCAGGGCCTCGGCATCACGAACGAGCCCACGGCCGGCATGCCGTACAAGCTGCGGCTTGGGGTCGTCGCCAACAACGAGGTCGACGAGTGCAGGACCGCGGATTCGTTCATTGGCATCGGCGCCGAGTTCCCGTGTGCGGGTGGCGAGCTCTTCGCTGCGGCCAATGTCTCGACGGGCACACCGCAGACGTGTCAGCCCCATCGCGTGGTCGTCTATGCGCGCGGCGACGACCACACCCGATTCGCATCGCAACCGAGCTGTCGGGACCATCTGGAGCGCGGACGGCTCGACGATGGCGTGTACCTCGTTGGCAACGTGCCGCGCCGCTGCGACATGACCACCGACGGCGGCGGCTGGACGAACGCGCTCGACTTCGACGGCGTGCGCGATGCGTGTCCAGCGCCGTGGATCGCCGAACCGACCGACCTCAGGATCTGCATCATGCCCGGAGGCCAGCCCACCTCGAGCCTGTTCGTGCCGAGCCCGATCGGTACCTACGGTGAGGTGATGACGTCAGTGATCGCGTATCAGCGGGCGAACACCGACGGGTTTCACATGCCCGCACCGATCGACGTGCCCTACGTCGACGGCCTGTCGATCACCACCGGGTTACCACGCCAGCACATCGCGACGTACGCGTCGGGCTATAGCGATGGCACCGGATGCGGCGGCCCGCTCGGGTTGTGCAACTGCCCGTGCGTCGGAGGCAACCCGGTGCCATCCTTTGTCGGTCCAGGTTCCTACCGATGCGAGTCCGGCGCCCGCGCGGCCGTCGGCAGCGACGTGCTGATCCGACCGGATTCACTGTTCGACGGTTTCGAGATTCCGCTGGGGTGTGAGGCAGAGGCGAGCGCCGAGCCGATCCGTACGAAGCTCGCGGCGCCGACGATGATGGACCTCGAAGCTCGCTTGATGCGCGACGAGCCGGATCAGGGCGAGAGCCTGGCGATCTATCGGTTCGCGTTGTGGGTTCGCTGAGCGTTACTGCGTCGGGTCGTCGCGACCGCTGCCCTTGCCGCCGCCGTACCGATCCCAGACGTTGATGCCGCCGCTGCCGGTCTGGCTGCCGTTGCGCGGCGGCTTGCCGCTGCCGGTGTCGGGCGGCTCGACGTGCTTGGCCTTGATCGTCGCCGCGAACTCGCGCGGTGCGCCATCGTTTGCCTGCACCTTGAGGCGCAGCGTTCCACCCTTGTCAGCGAGGACCGCGTACTCGTCGGCCGCGAGCTTCGCGAACGACGACGCATCGATCACGTCGCGCCCGGCGACGGCAACGACGACGTACTGCTCTGCCAGTCCGAGATCCTGGAGGGGCCCCGTGCCGAGCTTGCTGAGGATCGCGCCATGCTCGACCTTCGGATAGCGCCAGCCGACGAGCGGGAACAGGCTGACCGCCGTTGCACCGAGCGCCGTGGTCGGCCTCGTGTAGCCATCGACGAGCTTCGCGAGCTCGGTCGCGCCGAGGCTGACCTGCGCGAACGCGAGGTAGCGCTTGCCGTCGGCCCCCGTGTACTCCTCCCAGTAGCGACCGGTCGGCGCGGCAGGCACGGCGCCACCACCCGTCGCACGCAGTGCGCGGCCGACCGCATTGCGCGCCTCGCGCACGTCGCGGCGCGCGCTCGTGTTGCTCGGGTCGCGATCGAACGCGGCGAGCTTGGCGTCGCGCGTCGCCTTGTAGATCGGGATCACGGCGAGCTTCCACGGTTCGTCGGAGATCCGCACCGCGAGCGCGTTGGCGACGGCGTCGAGTGCTGCATCCGCCGCCTCGTCCTCGGCGTCGTCGCGGCGCGCGGAGACCGACGACACGCCGACACACGACAGGCCCTTGTCCGGCGTGTCCGTGCACGTCGCCGTGCCCTGGCCATCGGTCGTGATCCACACGGGCCGGGTCTCGGCGCTGCGCGAGCTGATCTCTCCGAGACCGGACTTTGGCGCGTCGACCTTGGTGACGCGCTGGTACATCAGGTAACCACCGGCGAGCAGCACGACCGCGAGCAGTGCTGCGAGTACCGGTACGAGCAAGCTCGCGCGCGGTGGCGCGACGGCCGGCATCGTCGCGCTGACCAGGCTGCTCCTCGCGGCGGGTTTGCGCTCGCGCTGCGCCTGGAGCGCGCGCTCGCGGAGGATCGCCACCGACTTGACGACATCGGAGCCGGCGGTCGGCTTCGGTAGCCCGGGCAACAGCGTCATCAGCGTCTCGGCTGCCACACACTGCATCGCATGCTTGCACTGTGGGCAGCGCAGCTCGGGGCCGGTGGCGAACTTGAGTACTTCGTGGTGCTGCGCGACCTCGATCGTCTGCGCGCTCGTCGTGCCACAGCTCTGGCAGGAGTACGGCAGGGTCAGTGTGAGGACCTGCGCCTTGGGACCGAGATCCTCGAGGCTACCGAGCTTCTCGAGGAACGCCGGCGGCGCGGAGGCGAGATAGAGCTGATCGACCAGTGGCGCGATCATCTTCACGAAGGCTCGCCACTCGGCGGCGCCCGCGGGCTCGATGCGTCCGATCGAGGAGAGGTCGACGATCACCGTGCCCTCGAGACCCTCGGCGAGCTTGTCGCGCGGGAAGGTCTTCTCGAGATCACCGCCGAGCTTGAGGTACGTGATGCGCCCCTCGATCACCTTGTCGACGCGCAGCTTGCGGCTGAGGTCGCTGACGGCGTAGTTGAGCTTGCTCGCGAGGAAGCCGGCGACCTCGGGCTCGAGCTCGAACTTCTCCTGACCGATCAGGTACGAGAAGAACGTCGCGCCGTCCTCGTCGAAGTACATGCCCTCCTTGCAGGTGGGGCACGGCCGCTCCGCGAGCTTCATCGACTTGATCGTCTCGTGATCGCGATCGATCTGGAGCAGCACGCGATGCTCGGAGTCGCAGTAGTCGCAGCGGAACGGAGCGTAGAAGCTGAACACGCGACCGCCGCCGGCGAAGTTCGCGACCATGTTGAGCTGGTCGACGACCTTCGGCGTGCACTCGATCAAGATCATCGACCGGACGAGCTTGCTCGCCGTCGAGACGAAGTCGATCCACTCGCGAATTCCGAACGACGAGATCTTCTTCACGCCGCCGAGATCGAGAACGAGCGTGTCACCGGCGGCCGTGCTGCCGAGCTTCTTGCCTTCGAAGCTCTCGTCGATCGTGCCCGTGAACTTGAGGCACGCGATCGCTCCGTCCGCGAACTTCTCGACCATGAGCTTGTGCGGCGCATCCGCGGGAAGCGCGGCCTGACTCGGTCGATGTGGGACGGCTTCCATCAGTGACTCCAGAAGTGCAGCGACTTGGCCTGCGTGCGGAACTCGCGCAGGTTCATGTCGAGCTCGAACATCGCCGTGACCTCGGTGTGCCGCCCGCGCGCGACGTCGAACATCATGGCCGACGACGCGTTGTGGCACACCATCATCCCCAGTCCCGCCCCACCGTGGGTCTGATCCATCTCGCCACCCGCGAGGCCGCGCGCGAGACCGTCGACAACGTGGTTGCGCTCGAGGCGACCAAACGGATCGCGAACTTGCAGCACGAGCCGCGTACCGTCGGTGCCGAGCTTGACGACTGCAGACTCGACGACGTCGAGCATGACGTCGGCCTTGCGATCACCTGCGTACTTCGGACGTCCCGAGGCATCGGCCGGCGCGTCGTAGATCGCGTTCATGATCAGCTCGTGACCGAGCTCGGAGAACATCTCGCTGATCCGCTTGGGAACACCGAGTGCGCTGACGAACTCGCTGATCTTGCCGACGGCGGTATCGCGATCCGCCGTCGAGCGGACCGCGAGCTCGAGCGACGTGAAGCCCCAGTCGAGGTATCCGCCGAGCGGCGGCGATGCGCCCGGACTCGCCGCCAGGCGGCGCGCGGTCATCACGACCTCCCACGCGCGCGGCGTCGACTCGAAGTCCTTGCGGCCGAGTACATGATCGATGGCGGTCGATTCGATCAGGTACTTCATCGATCGGCGCAGCGGCTCCGCGGTCCACAGCACCCCGCGCACGTTCGGGTTCGCGCGTAGCTGCTCGGTCATGAGATCCGCATCGAACGCATCGGCGCACAGCACGTCGGCGGTCGGCAGTGCGGCGGCAACCGCCGCGGGATCCTCGATCGCCACAGCGGTCGCACCGGTCGACATGAACAGCCGGGCGACCTTGCGTGCGACCAGCTTGTTGCGCTCGAGGATGACGGCGTGCATCGAGGTGGGTTCCCCGCGAACCACCGTCACGGTAGCACGGAGATTCCGACGCGATACCCGGCAGTTGAGCCCACGTGCATGCGCGCCGTAATCGTTGTCAGCGATCCCACGATGGAGGTCGGGTGGCCGGGTGCGAGGTAGGAGAGCCGTGCAATGTCGCGTGCTACGATCCAGGCTGTGACGGCTCTTGGAGGAGCGACCGTGATGGTCGCGCTGGCGCTTGGTGCGCAGGCCGATGCCAGTCCGGGCAACCCTCCGAAGCCAGGTTGCGAACGGGATCCGCTCGCCAAGGGATGCGCTGACCAGCTCGGTGCCGCGAAGCGATCCGAGCCTGTCGCTGCGGGTCCACGCAGCGTCCCGATGTCGCCGGAGCTGGTCCACAACGTCAAGACCACGGTATCGCGCGAGAAGCTCTCCGCGTTCCTCGTCGCGCCCGCGCAGAAGGCAGCCAAGGCTCGCGACTGGGCCCGCGCCATTCCGCTCTACCAGGCGCTCGTCGTCGCGCGCGGCCCGGGCGGCCCCGAGGGCAAGCAGCTCGCTACGCTGTGGACACTCGCCGGTCAGAACGAGCGCGCCGCCGATGCCTGGATCTCGTACGGGAACACGGTCATCGATCCAGCGGAGGCGAAAGCCGGGCTCGCGGAGGCAGAGCGACTCGGCAGCGTCCAGGATCCGTTTGCCGACAAGCTCGTGCTCGTCGTGCTCGCCGCCGAGGCGAGGAAGGCGTTCACGCTCGGCCGCGCCGCGTTCGCGAAGAAGCAGTACGGCGACGCGCTTGTCTACTTCCACGTCGGCTATGCGCTCGCGCCCGAGCTCCCCGGCTTTCTCCGCGAGCTCGGTTCGACGTACGACAAGCTCGGCGCCGCGGAGCCGAAGCGCGAGTTCTATCGTCGCTACCTCGTGCAGCGTCCGTTCGGTACGAACGCCGATGTGGTGCGCGCGGAGCTCGCAAAGGACAAGGACGTCCTCGGTACCCTTCAGGTCTCGTCGAGCCTGCCGTGCACGGAGCTGTGGGTGAACCGCCAGCGGATCACCGGCAAGCTCCCCGAGAAGGGCATTGTCGTCGCGCCCGGCAACTACAAGGGGCTGTGCTTCAACCCCAAGCTCGAGATGGCGCTGTTCGAGTACGCGACCGTCGAGCCCGGCAAGCCGGCAACGATGGAGTTCCGCTGGGCGATCGTCGAGAACAAGCTCGAGCGCCCACTCGGCCGGATCGCGCTCGAGAATCCGAAGGCACCAGGTGTGATGATCGATCTCGGGATCACGTCGACCGCGGTCGGCGTCGCTGCACCCGCCGGCGGCAAGAAGCTCAAGATGATCCTGAAGGACGACTCGGGGATCCGCACCGAGGAGCGCCTGGTGCAGATCGAGCCGGGTCAGCGAATCGTCGTTCGCTGGTAATCAGCTCCGCAGTCGAGAAGGGGCCATTGGCTTCGGTCGGTGGTACGTTCCCGGCCGTCTAGTGGTGTCGGAGCGTCCATCGCAGGAAGGGAAGATGTCCCCAGGTGCACCGACTGATCCGGTGGCCTTCGGACACTATTACCTGCTCGGGTTGATCGCGCGTGGCGGGATGGCCGAGGTCTATCGCGCCAAGCCGCAGGCCGGCGCCAAGCGCCTGTATGCGGTCAAGGTCATGCGCCCGCAGCTCGCCCGCGAGGCGCGGTTCATCGACATGTTCCACCGCGAGGGAAAGCTCGCGATGGTGCTCAAGAACCGCTGCATCGTCGAGACCGTCGAGATCGGTCAGCACGAGGGTCGTCACTTCATCACCATGGAGTACGTCGCCGGCCGCGATCTGACGCAGGTGCTGCGCCGCTGTCAGGAGACGCAGCAGCGGATCCCCGTGCCGCACGCCGTCTACATCGCCGCACGGATCGCGGAGGGGCTGCACTTCGCGCACACGCTTGCCGACAAGGACGGGCGTCCGCTCAACATCGTCAACCGCGATGTCTCGCCGTCGAACGTTCGGCTCTCGTACGACGGTGACGTCAAGCTCCTCGACTTCGGCATCGCGCAGGCGCTGATGAAGTTCACGAGCGAGATCGGCATTCTCAAGGGCAAGTTCAGCTACATGTCCCCGGAGCAGATCCGCGGCATGCCGCTCGACGCACGCACCGACGTGTTCTCCGCCGGCATCATCCTCCACGAGATGCTGACGACCGAGAAGCTGTTCCGCGGCGACACCGAGTTCGCACTGATGGAGAAGGTCCGCAAGGCCGAGGTCCAGCCGCCGTCGAACTTCAATCGCCGCGTCACGCCCGAGCTCGATGCGATCAGCCTCAAGGCGCTCGCCCGCGACGTCGCCGATCGCTACCAGACCGCCGCGCAGCTCGCCGCAGATCTCGACTCGCTGATCGCGGGTTACCGCTTCGACCCCAAGGAGTTGCGGCAGTTCATGCGTCAGCTGTTCCGCAAGGAGTACGCGAAGGAGATCGAGGAGACACAGCTCGCGCTCGACAGCGAGCCGGGCCTCTCGATGTCGGTCACGCAGACGGGCCGGATGCAGACGGCCCCCCCGAGCGCCGCCGGCACCCCGACGGAGACGGTGCCCCGCACCACGCCGATACCGCACCCCGAGCCCCTGCCGCCCCCGCAGCACGAGCCGCAGCCCGAGCCTCCCGAGCCCGAGAAACGCGGCTTCTGGGGATCCTTGTTCAAGAAGCGCAAGTAGCGCAGACTGAACGCGATGGCTGACGACGTCGATCCACGCCGCGCGACCCAGATCGCGGTGATCCTCGTCGGGGTCACCGTCGTCCTCAACGTCGTGTTCCTGTTCCTCTCGAACGCCTACTTCGCGGATCGCGTCGCGATTCACGGCCCCGTCGGTGACGGTGAGATCACCGGCGTGCGGATGGGGTTCGCTGTCTCGACCGGCGTGACCGCCCTCGCCGCGTGCGCCGCCGTGTTCGCGCCGCGCCTGGTCGCGCATGTGCTCCCCCTCCTCGTCAGCCTCGCCGCATTCGTCGCTGCCGCACTCGGGTACAGCAAGGGCCTGCACGTCGTGCTGCCGGTCACCCTCCTCGCCGTCGGTGTCCTGCTCCCGCTCCTCACGTGGAAGTCGTACGAGCGGAGCCGCGCGGGCTGGTCGTTTCTCGCCGGCATGATCGCGACTCTCGCGGTCGTCATGCTGTTCGGCTCGACCAAGATCCGGAACATCTCCGGGATTGGCCTGTGGTACGCGATGGTCATCCCGGGCCTGCTCGGCGTCGGGACGGCCGCGCTCGCCATGATCCGGCGTCAGTACCGAGACTGAGCCACCCAGCCGCTTGCCGACCGGACGTTTATCCGCTAAAACGGATGCAACTCAACGGAGGTTCGCCATGGCACTGCAGCTCGGAGACGACGTTCCTGATTTCACCGCCGAGACCACCGAAGGTCCGATCAAGTTCCACGAGTACCTCGGCTCTGGCTGGGGCGTGCTGTTCTCGCACCCGAAGGACTTCACGCCGGTGTGCACCACCGAGCTCGGTCGTGTCTCGGCGCTCAAGCCCGAGTTCGACAAGCGCAACGTGAAGGTCGTCGGTCTCTCGGTCGATCCGCTCGGCTCTCACAAGGAGTGGGCGAACGACATCAAGGAGACCCAGGGTCACGCGCTCAATTTTCCGCTGATCGCGGACGCCGACAAGACGGTCGCGAACCTCTACGGGATGATCCACCCGAACGCGAGCGACACGTTCACCGTGCGCTCGGTGTTCATCATCGGTCCCGACAAGAAGCTCAAGCTGTCGCTGACATATCCCGCGAGCACGGGCCGCAACTTCGACGAGATCCTGCGCGTGATCGATTCACTGCAGCTCACGGCGAAGCACAAGGTCGCGACTCCGTCGGACTGGAAGCCGGGCGGCGACGTGATCATCGTGCCGTCGCTCAAGGACGACGACGCGAAGGCGCTGTTCCCGAACGGCTGGAAGACGGTCAAGCCGTACCTCCGCGTCGTTCCGCAGCCGAAATAGTCGGTGACCAGCGCGCGATCTCCGCGTCGCTGGGCCACGGCAACTGGCGCAGGTAGTCGCGGAAGTCGTCGCGCTCCCACGCCTCGAGCGCGACCAGCACCATCCGAGGCAAGACGCCGAGGTAGCGGCGCCCGACCTTCTGACGCAGCGAGAGGCGCTGGCGAAACGCTTCCTCGAGCTCCGTCGCCGCGGCGAGCTCGTTGGCGGCGACGTACGCCTTGATCTCCTTGTCGCGCGTCGTGCACCGCTCGGGTGGTGTGTAGACGTTGAGTGCCCCGCACGACGTCGGCCGCACGTCGTAAACGGTGCAGCGCTCCTTGTCGTCGAGGAACAGGCACGGTGTGCGCCAGTCGTACGGGCTCGACGCCTCCATCGCCTCGGCGCGCATCTTCAGGTGCTCGCGCATCTCGGGCGTGTCGCGGCCAGTCTCCCGCAGACGAGCGGCGACGATCACGCCCTCGTACAGGCGCGCGACGACGAGCGACCAGCAGCACGTCTTGGTCGCGCCACAGGTCTGGCAGGAGACCGTGAGCCTGGCGAGCTTCGCCGCGTCCTTCGCGCCCTTGCTCGACGCGGTGTTGATGTGCGCGACGTTGTCGGCGAGCCAGGCAACGATCTTCTCGTCGTCGACGAACTGTCCGAGCGTGCGGCTCACGCGGACGAGTCTACGCGAGGGGGACGGCAGCGCGAGCGCGCACGGCCGGTCAGGCGAGAGGAATGCGTGCAAGATCCGCGGCGAGCACGCGGAGCTCGGCCTCGCGCGGATGGTTCGCGCGCCACACCATCCGGAAGGCGTCGCGCTGGAGCGGCGTGCGCGGCACGAGGCGCACGAGGCGACGGGCGCGTAGGTCGCCATCGACGAAGTAGCGCGGAAGTACCGCGACGCCGGCCCCTTGGAGCACGCGCAGGCGGATCGCGCCGATCGTCCCCAGGTACTCGAGCTTCGCGAACGTCCACGATTCCCCGCGCCGCGCGTCGAGGAAGTAGCGGAACAGCGGGAGCTCGGGCGAGATGTCGAGCAAGGTGTGGCGCGCGGCATCAACGCCCCGGGCGAGCGGGCGGCGACCAAGGAGCGCCGTGCTGCCAACGAACACGTACTCCTCCGTGTGGAGCAGCTCGTACGCGAGGTTGCCGGCGGACAGGCGAGCACTGGTGACGAGCGCATCGAGGACCGCGTTGCGTGCGCGCGCGATGAGATCGGCGCTGTCTCCGAACACGAGGTGCAGCGTGCGCTCGGGTCGCTGCGCGTGGAGCGGACGCAGTGCAGGCGTGAGCCACGACAGACCGAGCTCGAACCGGGTGCCGATCGTCAGCTCGTACGGGAGCGGAGCAGCGTCGTCCCGCACGACGTGACTGCAGCGGCCCGCTTCCTCGAGCACGCGGCGCGCCTGTCCGAGGAGGCGATGGCCCGCGGGAGTGAGGGCTACGCGACGCGTGGAGCGCGCGAACAGCGAGGCGGCGAGCTGATCCTCGAGGCGCTTGATCCGATCACCGAACGCTGCCGGAGACAGCGCGACAGACTTCGCCGCGATCCGGAAGCTGAGGTGCGTCGCCGCGGCCTCGAAGCAACGTAGCGACTCGAGGTCCGGAAGCATGATTCAGATTATCCGTATAATCGGATCCCAACAATACGGATTGCTGCGCGACGCGGCCGCTGTAGTGTCTGGGCGCCGGGAGGGCAGACAGATGAGGATGAAGACAACGCTTGGATTGATCGTAGTGGCGTCGGCATGCGGAACCGATGGAGGCACGGGGGAACCACCGATCGTGGATCCGCCGGCGGCCTCGGCGATCGGACGCTGCCTCGCAGACGGCGGAGCGCTGCGCCCGCTGTGGACCACCAGCAACCAGCATGGCCCCGTGACGTCGATCGCGGTCATCGGCTCCACGATCGTGCTCGGCTCGGCGGATGGCAGCGTGAAGCTGTGGAGTGTCGACGGCAGCTCGCCGAGCTACGGCGCGCCGTTCCTCGACGACACCGGGATCGCGGTCGATGCGCTCGCGTCTGGAGACGACGGCCTCGTGTTCGGTGGGGATCGCGAGGGCCGGTTCAGCGAATGGCGCCTATCCGACTCCGCGACGATGCGCACGATCCCCATCGGCGAGGAACCGCTCGCAACGATCGCGATCAGCACCGACGGCTCGCAGGCGGCGCTCGGTGCTGGACCGCAGAGCCCCACGATCCGGATCGTCGAGCGGGCGACGGGCGCGGTCGGCGAGCCACTCGCCACGACGCTGTGGGGCGTGAACTCGATCGCCTACGGTACAGGCGGCGAGCTTTTCACTGCCGGCCACTGGTACGGCGTGCCGATGATCGAGCGTCGCTCGATCGATGCGGCGTCCGAGGTCGTGGATTCGTGGATCGTGAAGACCATGACCGGGCACGTCCACGCCATTGCCGTGGACCCGGCAGTGACGCGGCTCGCCGCGGCCGGCGATGACTTCGTGGCGATCTTCGACCCGCACGCGCTCGAGACCGGTGCCTCGATCGTGCGGCTCGTGAGCGGCCATCGTGCGATCGATGCAGCGCTGCTGGGCAGCGACGTTGTCGCGACCGCCGGCGAGGAGGGAACGCTCCGGTTGTGGAGCGCAACCACCGCGGAGCCGCTCGCCATGCTCGAGATTCCGGAGCCCGTGGGCGTCGGCGTCGCCGGCGATGGCGCGACGCTGTTCACCGCGGGACCCGACGGTGTGCTGCGCGCGTTCGGCTGCCGGTGATCAGGTCGGTGGTGGGTTGGCGAGTCCGACCAGGGACGGCACCGGAGGCCTGATCCGGATCACGCCGCCCGCGCCCCCTCCTCCACCGCCGCCGTGACCGGAACCACTGCTATCGCCGGTGAAGCCGGCATACGGTGCACCGCCGGCGCCGCCGCGTCCCGCCAGACCTGGCGGCGGCGTTGACTCGAGCGCGTATCCCCCGAAGTCCGTCGGATCGTTGCCCGGGTTGCCTGGCCCCATGATCACCCCACCACTCGAACCGCCGCCGCCGAGCGCGTACAACCGTCCCGTGATGATCATCGTCGGCGCATCGAGGATGATCATTCCCCCCGAGCCGCCTCCACCGCCACCGGTGTGCTGCGAGGCCGCGGCCGCTCCGGCACCCGACGCGTTGATGGACCCTTCGACGACGATGCCAGCCCCCGACATCAGGTAGATCGCACCGCCCGCGCCGCCGCCTCTGCCACCCGTGAAGCCGGCGACATCCGCGCCATTCCCGCCGGGGCAGCCACCGCGTAGGTAGGTCGCCGGTTGGATCATCTGCGGAGATCCCGCGTTGCCGTTCGCACCGCCCGGGCCTCCCCTGCCCCCGCCAGCGCCAAACGCGCCGCCAGCGCCACCGCCACTCGAGAGCTCCGTCACGGACACGCCGCCGTTTCCTGCGTTGCACAGGGGACCGGGCATGCCCGCTGGCGCCGCGCCGGCCCCAGCGTGAGACGCGACGTCGAGCACGGCGTTGTTCTGGATCGTGACCCGATCGGTTCCGAGCAACACGAGCGGATTCGGACCGCGGACGATCACGACGCCGGAGATCGCGATCGTGGTCGCGACGATCACACAGACCGGCGGTGCCATCGGCTGTGGCTGCGCCATCATGAACGTGCATTCGACGTCGGTGCGGATGCCCGTGTTGGCGAACGATCGTGCACCGGGAATCGGGCCGGACGGGCACACGGTGAGGAAGGGCGCGACGCTGTAACCGAAACACAGCGAGGAATCGGGGGAGACACCATCGGTCGATGCATCCTGCCTCGCATCACCCGGAGGCCCACCCGTGCACATGTCGCCGGGCGCGCCGCACAGACCGTTCCCCCGGCACACGAAGTCGTCCGGACAGCGGTCGCCTGCGCCGCACTGCACAGTGCACGACGTCTCGATCCCTGGCGCGTAGCACCCGGTCAGCGCGGTCAGGGCGAGGACGAGGACGAGGACGAGGACAAGGAGTCGTGTCATTCCCATCTCGTTGAGATCAGTGTGCCGTGTTTCGCGTGCTCGTGGTCGCACCGCGTCAGCCGGTGCCAACGGGTTTGATTGACAGGAAACCCCCCGGTCTGTCTTACTCCCCGGGTCGTGTTGTTGCGCTGGCTCCTCCCCGTCATCACCGTGCTGGGACTGCTCGCGTCCTCGATCACGGCGTACGCGGGTGCCGGCATCGTCGGCGACACCGCGTGCTGCTGCCCCGACCCGCGAACGTGCAAGTGCCACGATCACGATGGCAACGAGCAGCCCGCGTCCGAGCTCAAGCGCTGCGGTGGCGAGGCCAAGCTCGTGATGGCGCAGGTTGTCGCCGCGGTCGCCCCCGTCCCTCCGATCCCCGAGACCGAGACCCGCCAGGTCGAGGTCCCCGTCCACGCCACGCTGCCGATGCCTCCGTCACGGTCCGAACGCCCCGAGAAGCCGCCGTTCTAACGAACGAGCTGCATCCACGTTCATTCGGCGTTCGTACTCATTGCTGACTGCCTGCCTCGCGGGCGGTCGGAGGCAGTTGTTCCATGTCCAAGTATCTGTTCGGCAGCGTCATGCTCGCCGGTGTGCTCTCGTCCAGCATCGATCTCGCGCACGTCTCTCACCCTGGCGGCCCCGTGCAGGCCGACAAGTCCGGCAGCAACATCTCGTTCGGTCTACCGTGCGATCTGTTGCCGCCGGGTTCGACCCTGGCAGGTGTGCCGTGATGCGCGCGCTGCTCCTCGCGGTACTCGTCCTCGGCGCGTGCGGCGACGATGGCAACGCGATGCCCGACGCTGCAACCATAGATGCGCCGGTCCCGGCGACACCGCGCGAGACGATCAACTCGGTGCAGCCACTGCAGGTCGGCGAGCTCGTCGAGGGCACGATGACCGGCGGCTCGAGCGCTGACGACATCGCGGTGATCACGCTGATGGCACCGACTCCGAACATGGGATGGAACATCCACGGCCATGCGAACGGCAGCACGCAGGTCGTCTTCGAGGAACACATGAAGGCCGCCGTCACGTACACGTTCGATCCTTCGGCGCAGGCCGAGTGGTACCTGCTCGTCCGCAACGAGGGTCCAGCGAACATGGAGGTCACGGTCAAGGTCGAGCTGTTCGGAGGCATGCAGTGGGCATGGCTCTAGGCAGCATCGTCGCCGTGCTCGCCGTGATGGCGGGCTGCGCGGAGGAGCCGCTGTTCGGACCGCCGACGGAGTCCGTGTGTCCTCCGCCACCCACCGGCACCGCCCTCACGTACGAGAACTTCGGCAAGAAGTTCATGGAGGACTACTGCATCCGCTGCCACGACTCGAAGCTCACGGGTACGGCTCGTCGGGGTGCGACGTCCTTTCACGACTTCGACACCCTGTTCGGAATCAAGGCGGTCAAGGTGCACATCGATCTGACGAGTGCGTCAGGACCGGCGGGGACCAACACGTCGATGCCTCCGGACGGGAAGTCCCCGTCGCAGGCGGAGCGCGAGATGCTGGGCGAGTGGATCGCTTGTGGCTTGCCCAGCGCTCCCTGAGTCGTGTTATCGGTCAAGGGTGAAGCAAGTCGCCCTTGCCCTGGTGTTGGTTGGTTGTGGTGATGACGGCGTGAATACGCTGCCAGATGCGCCGCCCGACGCCCCGATCGATGCGCCGTTCGTGTGCCCACCGGCGACGGGTGCCGGCACCAACCGCTCGTCGGGCATCAACGCGCCGGAGACGTGGACGCTCGCCGAGAGCCCACACATCATCCGTACCGATACCTCGATCAATGCAGCGGTGACGATCGAGCCGTGCTCCGTGGTGCGAATCGCGGGCGACCGGAGCATCAACGTGCGCGCGAACGGTTCGTTGATCGCGCATGGCGCTACCGACATGCCGATCACGTTCGAGCGCAGCGACCCCGCGGATTCGTGGGCCACGATCTCCGCGCTTGGCGGCGGAACGCTGTCGTTCACGTACGCCACGCTGACCGGTGGTGGCGACCCATTGAACACGGTGGTGGACATCGCCGGTGCGCTCGACATCGCGGGTAACGGCACGGGCACGATCCCCGCGCTACACGTCGAGCACGTCACGATCTCGGGATCGGAGAGCCAGGGCATCAACCTGCGCGACGGTGGCGGCATCTCGCCGACATCGACGGATCTGATCATCACCGGCTCTGCCGGCGCACCGATCGTGACGTTCGCGCGTCTCGTCGGGACGATCCCGTCGGGCACGTACACCGGCAACACGCTGAACGAGATCGTGATCCGCGGTACCGGTGGCAACGAGACGATCAACGTCGACACCACGCTGCGTGCGCGCGGTGTTCCGTACCGCGTGGGCTATCTTCCAAACGCCGTACTCGACGTGGCGAGCATCCCTCCTGCCGCGCCCCCGACGCTGATGATCGAACCGGGCGTCACGCTCAAGTTCCTCCAGACGGCGACGATGCGCATCGACGCCTCGAGCGGAACGACGCCCGCAGCCGGTGCGCTGAGCGCCGTTGGTACCGCCGCACAGCCCATCATCTTCACGTCCGCCGCGACCTCACCCGCGGCCGGAGACTGGTACGGAATCTGGCTCGGACGCCAGCCGCTGGCGGCCACCCGCATCGATCACGTCCAGATCCACTACGCCGGTCGCAACAGCAACTCGGGTCAGGACTCCTGCATCCCCACCGGACAAACCGACCTCACGAACGATGCGGCGATCCGGATCCTCGGCGGTATCCCGTCGAGCGTCTTCATCACCAACACGACCATCGCGAACACCGCGCAGCACGGCATCGATCTCGGCTTCCGCAGCGACACAAAGCCCAACTTCCTGCCGACAAACAACATCACCGTTCCCCACGGCAGCTGCCGGACGACCTATCCCAAGGACTCGAACGGGTCCTGCCCGACGTCGCCGCCGCCTCCGTGTAACTGACCGTCGTCGATCCGCCTCCCGGGGGTTGCAGAACACGGGCCGCTAACCTGGCGGAGTCGCTGATCCCCGCCCGTGGTACGGGCCGTGCTGCGAGGGGATGGATGTCCAACAACCCCTCGATCCTCGATCTCGACGCGCTCTCGACCGTGACCGGCGGCGGCACCTCCAAGGCTCAGCAGGAGCTGAAGCTGGCGATGACCTCGGTGAAGGACTCGCTGGCCTCGCTCAAGAAGCAGGCGGCGACACCCGCGTCGGATCCAACGCAGATGATCATGATGATGATGATGATGAAACGGTAGCTACGGAACGCCGATGACCTTGTGCGTTTGGATCGACAGGCGCCACTGCGGGCGTGCGTGGACGAGTGCGATCGTCTTCGCGAGCGTCGCCGCGTAGCGGTCGTCCATCCAGGGCTGCACGAAGTAGTGCTCGCAGCGGTACCGCGCGGCGTAGCGGTCGAGGACTGCTTCGTCGACGGTGTCGTCGACGACGACCTTCAGCTCGTTGGCGGGAAGCCCGTCGGCGAGCGCGATGCTCGTCGGGTGATGCTGAGGCTTCGGCGAGATCGTCAACCAGTCGACGGGACCGGCGAGAGGCCGCGTGCCGTTCGACTCCATGTGTACGCGGAAGCCCGCGCCGCGGATCGCGTCGGACAGGGGAGCATCCCACTGCAGCGTCGGCTCGCCGCCGGTAACGATCACGCGCCACGTGTGGCCACTGTCGAGAGTGCGCAGGTGCTCGACGATCTCGTCGGCCGCGTAGCGCTGCGCACCCTCCGGCGAGAAGTCCGTATCGCAGCCGGTGCACGCGAGGTTGCACGCCGCGAACCGGAGAAACACCACGGCGGTACCCGCGTGCGCGCCCTCGCCTTGCAGCGTGGGCCCGAACATCTCCTTCACGAGGTAGCGCCGGTCAGACATCGGTGACGTGGGATGCTATAGCGCGGAGGTGAGCCGGTTCACACCCCAAGGGTGCTTGCTCGCTGGCGTACTGGTCGCGGTCATCGCGGCGGCCTGCGGCAACGCGAAGGACACCGGCACCAAGGCCTTGCCCTCGGCGCCCAGCGCGGGGAGCGCCCAGAGCGGCGAGACCGGGCCGTGTCAGGCACTGCCGTTCGCCGAGTCGGCACCCGTCCCCGAGGCATCGGGCGCCGCGTGGATCGAGCTGGAGGGCAAGCCCGCGCTCGTCGTCATCAGCGACAGCGGCAACGATGGCGCGTACGCGATCGTCGACGCGGAGACTGGCGAGACCCGCGAGACCGGCAAGCTGCCGCTCGGCGACCCCGGCGAGGACCTCGAGGGACTGGCGGTGCGCGGCGATCGCATCGTCGGCCTGACGTCGTCGGGCTGGATCCGCGAATGGAAGCGGATTCCCGGCGGCTTCGAGCTCCCCGAGCCGATGTATCCACTCGGGCCGATCGACCTCAAAGACGGCAAGAGCTCGGGCGACACGCCGCCCGAGGGCACGGGGATGGTCTGCAAGGCGAAGGGGATGAACTGCGGCCGCAACTACGAGGGCCTGTGCCTCGCAGACGCCGCGCATGCGAAGGGTCCGTGCATCGGCTTCGCAGCGTCGAAGGCCGACGGCCACCTCTACTGCATCGTCGACGAGGCCGGGAAGCTCGCCGTGAGGCACAGCCCGCGGATCGCGGTGACGCGACCGGGATCCCTCGCCGATTGCGCGTTCGGCGACGACGGCACGCTCTACGCCGGCTCGAATCTGTTCGACATGTCGCGCGTGTTCCGGGTCGAGGGCTGGACCGCGCCCGAGACCGCGAAGGTCGTCGAGATCGCATCGCTCGGTATCGGCTTCCCCGAGACGCTCGCCGTGCGCGGCGACGTCATCTACCGGATGTCCGACACCGGCGGGGCGCCCAGCCTGATGACGAAGTTTCGCTGTTCGCGATAACCGCGCTACGATCATTTTCGTACGTGCAGTGCCCCTATTGCACCGGCGACTCCAGCGTGACCGAGACCCGCGTCACGGCAGACGGCCTGCGTCGGCGGCGGCTCTGCACGGCGTGCAAGCGACGGTTCACGACCTACGAGAAGCTCGGTGCACCGGGCCTCAAGGTGCACAAGCGCGACGGCACGCTCGAGCCATTCGACGGCGACAAGCTGTTCCTCGCGCTCCAGCGGATCTCGGCGCATCGCAACGGCGTGCGCGACGAGGACCTGCGGCGGATCGCGCGCGATATCGAGGCCGCGCTACTCGACGGTGGCCGCAAGTCGGTCCCCTGGAGCGACATCGCGAAGGCGGCACTCGCTCGGCTCGAGAATGTCGATCCGATCTCCGCGCAGCGCCTCGCCGCGAACTACACCGACGAGAACGGTGAGGTGCGGTTCGATGGCGGCGCACGCGCAGATCCGACGCAACAGCTCGGGCTGCCGCTCGACGACGATCCGTAGCTGCCAAAAATCGGCGAGAGCGGGTGCGGCCCGGGGCCCATTCCGGACCGCACCCTCAGTCGAGTCACCACGTCTCGACTGTTCTCGCCAAAAAACGTTGGTCGTGTCGCTGGGCCGTTGGTGATCAGAGCAGCGTGGAGATCGACGCCGAGACCGAGACGAGACACACGATCAAGGCTCGGATCGCGAACGATCTCCAGAGCGGTGTCCCGAGGATGTTCAGCTCGTTCATGTCAGGTACCTGGTACACGCTGCGTGCCATGCGATCGCGCGCGTCGTTCTGCATACCTGCGTGCTTCTCGACGGTGACTCGCGCGTCTGCCGGGAGACAAAGCGCAACCCCGGAGAAACGGCCAGAGCAGTCGCCAGTGATCACGTGTCGATCGCCGCGCCGAAAACAAAGAACGGGTGTGGCCCGTGAGGACCACACCCGCTGGGGTGCGAGGTTTCCGTTCGTGACTACCAGCGACGGCCGAGGCGCGCCGACACGTTGATGACTGGCGCCGAGGCGGGCGCAGCGACGACCGTCTGCTGCGGCTGCGGGCGCATCGCCATCATCATGAACATCATCGTCGTCGGGTCGGAGAGACCGCCGGCGGGCTTCGCCTGAGCCGTGGCGAGGTCCTTGATCGAACCCTGCAGCGCCGTGAGCTGTGTGGAGACCGCCGAGTTGTCCGTCTTGCCGCCCGTGACCGTGACCAGTGCTTCCGTGGTGATCGTCTTCATTGTGAGTGTCCTTTCGTGGTGTGACTGTTCTCTGTGCAGTGCGCGTGCCGGCGGCGGGATCGCGTGCATTCGCGGACATCGCGATCGATCGAGCGGCTGGCGCGTCAACTCGATTCGACGATCTGAAACCCGATGAACTCAGATCGGTACTCGGCCGAAAACGTCGACGGGCCCGAGGAGAGTTCCTCGGGCCCGCCGGCGACGTCTGAGCTGGTTCGCTAGCGTCCGCCGCGTGCCTGCATCATCTGCTGCATCATCTGCATCATCTGGGCGCTGCTCTGCCCCTGCGACTGCGTGATGCTCTGACCGACCGCATTGATCAGCTCCGCGAGCTGCTTGATGCTGGCGATCGTGGCGGGGTCGGGTCCACCCGAGCGGCTGATCCGTCCACCCGTCACGGCCTGGAGCGACGCATCGTCGATCGACTCGAGAGCGTCATCGTGTTGGTTGCTCGCCATGGTTGGTTTCCTGCTCGAGGTGGTGGACCGGAGGGACTAGCAGCCGCGCTTGACCGAGACGTTGATCTGCGGCGGCGTGGGGGGGGGGGGGGCCGCCGGCGGGGCGGCGGCGCCCCCCCCCCCCCAACCCCCCCACAACAAAAAAAAAAAAAAAAAAATAAAAGAGTCCCCCCCCCCCCCCGGCGTGGGCGCGGG
>JANOPP010000004.1:0-8767 GCA_031421915.1 Myxococcales bacterium
GGTGCAGGACGAGATGTCGGGCACCGACAAGGACATCTCGCAGGCGTACGTCGACGGAGACCCGACCAAGGCCGCCGCGATCAAGCTCGACGCTGCGACGAACGGCGGCTTCCTCGTCTCGATGTCCGACGGCATTGCCGACACGTTCGGCGTCGATCGCAAGACGCTACGCGATGCGTACGCGACAACCAGCCCCATCGGCATGCTCGCGACTGCGCTCAACCCGAGCGGCAAGCCGACGCTCAGCTTCGGCGGCGACGCGACCGCGGTCTACGACGTGCTCGCTGGCATCACCGATCCGGTCGAGCGCGAGGCCGTGAAGGCCGCGTACAAGGAGCGTACGGGCCAGGATCTCGACGCTTCACTCAACAATGCTCTCAGTGGCGCCGAGAAAGACGCCGCACTCGCGTACTCCGCGGGCGACACCGACAAGGCATCGGCCGCGCGCATGAAGGCCGGCGCCGACACGTTCTGGGGCACCGACGAGAAGGGCATCTACGCCCAGCTCGACGGCAAGCCCGACTGGGAGCGCAAGCAGATCATCGCCGCGTACAACGCGAAGTATGGCGGCGAGGGCGGCCAGACGTTCGACGACATGCTCGCGTCGGAGATGGACGGCCTCGATCTCCAGAAGGCGAACATGCTTGCGGCGGACGGCAAGGTCCCCGCGGACTTCGCGATCCAGTACGCGCTCGATGGCGTCGGCACTGACGAGGATGCGGTCAAGGAGTCCCTGAAGGGCAAGTCGGCGACGGAGATCGCCGAGATCGCTGCAGCGTACAAGCTGCGCACGGGCAACGACCTCACGTCCGACATCAAGGCCGACATGCCCGATGGGCGCGACGGCTTCGAGGTCGACATGATGCTCGAGGGCGAGCCGCAGCCTGACGACCCCGATTACGCGAAGAAGATGCTCGCCCGCGCCGAGCGCAAGTACCAGTTCGAGCGCGGCGACGGCTTCTCGGCCGGCGTCATGGATATCTTCAGCGACTCGGGCAAGGACCTCGATCGCGATCGCGCGAAGCTCCAGGAGCTCTCGCAGGTCCTCAACACGACGGGCACGCTGACGCCGGAGCAGAAGGCCGAGCTCGACGACAAGCTCGCGTTCCACGATCTCAACAAGGACAACTACGTCGCGTCGAAGAACGCGGCCACCGAGAACCTCGCGACCGGCGCGGCGCTCGTCGTCGGTGTCGTCGTGTCCGTCGCGACCGCTGGAACCGCGGCGCCGTTCGTGGTCGCCGCGATGAGCGCCCTCGCTGGCGGCCTCGCGGGCATGGCCGTCAAGGGCGCGATGCAGGGCGGTGCGTACGGCATCGAGGACATGGGTATCGACGCGGCGAAGACGTTGCTCCAGGCAGCCACCGCCGGCGGCATGAAGTACTTCGGTCCGGCCCTCGACGCCGCGCTCAAGGGTCTCGGCCCGACGGGCGCTGCGATCATGCAGGGCATGCTCGCGGGTGGCATCGGCGGCATGACCAACGCGGCGTTCGACGAGAAAGCCTCGCGCGATTTCGGCGACTGGCTGCAGAACATGGTGAAGAGCGGCGCGATGGGCGCCTTCAGCGGTGGCGTCGGCGGTGGCATCGGAGCGGTCGCGAACTCGGGCGGCAAGGGCATCTTGACCCAGCAGCTCGGCGAGACGACGAACCTGACGCCGAACCACGTCGCCGCGCTGCGCGGTGCGTTCTCCAGCATCGCCGGCGCGGTCGGATCGTCGGCCGTCGATCCCGCGATGTACGAGGGACGCTGGGAAGACATCGCCGGCAAGTGGGGCAAGGTCGTCGGCCAGGCCGCGATCCAGGGCATGGGCGACGGCATCACCGAGAAGAGGGAGTACCTCCTCAACTCGGCCGGCCAGGCGGCGGCCGCGCAGGTCGCGACGCAAGGTGGAGACGCGCTCGCGCAACAGCAGGCGTTCCACGCCGCGGTCGACACGATCCTCAACGGTCAGACCAAGCCGCCGGGCGTCGATATCAACGCACCGGTGGTGCACACGACGAACCAGGGCGCGAACAAGGACGGCGACGCAGACGGCACCGGCGGCACTATCAAGCCCAAGGACGAGCCGGCAACGGTCGTCGCCAAGAAGGACGACGCACCGGTCGTACACAACGAGGAACCTGCGCCCATCGTCGTGAAGAAGGACGACGCACCGGTCGTTCACAACGAGGAACCTGCGCCCATCGTCGTGAAGAAGGACGACGCACCGGTCAAGTCGCACGACCAAGAGCAGCGCGATGCGCTCATCGCTCTCGCGATCAAGGACGCGAAGACGCCCGAGGATCACAAGATCATCGCCGAATGGGCGAAGGAGATCGACACCAAGAATCCGAAGCCGATGAACGAGGCGCTTCCCGAGCTTCACCAGGACGCGAAGGCCGACGGCGTCGTCAAGGACAGCGAAGCCTGGCAGCTCAAGAAGTGGGACGACGAGGCGGTCAAGACGAACTACGACGCGATCAAGGCGGACAACATCGCGGCGGGCGCCAAGGCAAAGCTGGAGAAGACGGATCCCGACGCCGCCGCGCTACTCAAGCCGAAGGAAGCGAACCCCGACCTCTCCTCGGATATCAAGGGGACGCTCGATCGCGGCGTGGCGGCTCGCACGGGCGAGAATCCGCATCTCCAGAACCAGCGTGCGGAGTTCGAGCGCGCGATCGCGCTATCGCCCGAAGCGCAGGCCGCGATCAAGCCGATGCTCGACACCGTGGCGCAGAAGGCGCTCGACTACCTGCAGAAGATGTATCCGGACGGGAACGGTGGCATCAAGCCAGACGTCCTCACGAGTCTCGGCGTGGACCCTTCGCAGAAGAACTACGCGGGCGCGGTAGGCAAGGATCCTGCCGCGATTCTGGCGGCGCTTCAGAACGGCAACCCGCGCGAGCGCATGGTGGCGCTGTCCGAGTTCCAGGAGAAGGTCCTTGGTAAGGACGCGCTCGACTCCGTCAAGATGGCCAAGATGAAGGAGATCTTTGGCACGGAGAGTAATACCGGAGCGTTCTCGCAGGCGGACTTCGATCGCCTCGTGGCCCGCAAGGAAGACGGAAAGCCCCAGAATTCCAAGGAGCTGTTCAGCCCGCACGGGGACGACCACAAGGGGTACATCGACGCCAAGGCCGAGGAGATGGACACCAAGCTGCCTTCGTTCACGAAGGACGCGCTCGCCGAGCAGAAGGGTATCGAGATCAAGAAGGCGTCGAGTGGCATCGGCGAGGCGAATCCGATCGCCAAGACCGACATGACGATCGACGAGGCGAACAGGCTTGGCTACCAGCTGAGCGACGCCGAGATCAATCAAGCGAAATCCGCCAATGGCCAGGGGAGCGAGCTCCCATGGGTCAAGGGCAGCGTCGCCAACATGGTGGACCCCGACGCGCCGTTCATTCAGGGCGCGAACAATGCCTCGATGCCGCTCAAGGCGGGCATCTCGGGAACCACGGCTCGCGCGATGGGGCTGTTCGATACGCTCGGCGCGAACCCCGAGCTTGCACGGCTCGCGTGCATGGTTCAGCTCCAGCAGATCGAGGCGCACAGCTATCACGAGATCGCGAGCGCATCGAACGGCTACATGAAGGGCGATGCCGCAGAATTCAAGTACAACATCAACAACCCGTACGCGAACATGGGCGGGCTCACGCCGCAGCAGCTCCACGAGATCGCCGCTCGCTCGGGGATGGATTTTACCAGGCTTAACTCGCAGGAGCTCCCGCGCAATCTCGAGACCGCGGTCGCGGCAAAGCAAAGTGGTGAGACGTTCACGAACAAGGCGATCCGCGCGGACTATGACAAGGCCAATGGAAGCATCCCCGCGCTGAATGAGGAGTGGAAGCAGAAGGGCATGACCGCCACGGAGCGCGCCATGAAGGCGAGTGAGATGCGCCACGAGATGCGCATGACCTCACGCGAGCTGATGGGCAACAGTGGGGAGCAGCTCGACCTCCTGGTCCGCGACGCCAAGAAGTATGGAGACGGCGAAGGCCCGCAGTTCGACCAGGTTGTCGCGAGCGTCAAGGCGAAGAAACCGCACCTCGAGGGTGACGCGCTGATGGAGGAAGTGATCCTCAGCTCGACGCGAACGGACCCGGAGTACTCGAAGCGAGCGAAGGAGGACAAGGCGCCCCCCGACGTCAATCTCCCGCCGGGCGTGACGGTCCACGGCGACGTGGTCAAGATCCCGACGAAGGGTGCGGTTGAAGGGGTGCAGACGGATGTCCGCATCAAGCAGGGGGCGGAGGGGAGCCAGACGCGCGTCGTCGTCAACGAGAACGGCACGTACGAGATCCACGTCAGCAAGAACGGCGACCCCAAGGTTCTGCTGCAGGAAGTGGCGGAGCAGATCCGACTGCTCGTCAACCCGCCGCCGCAAGACTGAATGGCTGGAGTGCGCTAACGTCCAGGCATGTCGAAGCCGTACCCCTGGTACTTCGTGATCGACGGCAATCCCGTCAAGGTCGCTGCGAAGGACGAGGTGCTGGCGATGGATCCGTCGACGGGCGCCATGGTCCCCAACGCGAGCTATCGAGATCGCGTGTCAGGCGGCGGTGAGGTCGACAAGGCCACGTACATGGAGCTGCTCGACAAGGTTCGCCAGCCGATCCTCGAGCGCTATGCGACCGCGCCACTCCAATGGGAGTCGACCGGCGACAGTGACGAGCCGTTTCGAATCACCGTCGATGGTCACGTGCTGACGATCAGGATGGGCGACTTCCCCGACGAGGCACTGTACCTGATGCACATCGACGGACTTGGCGTCTACGCGATCGATGACTGGCCAAGCGCGTGGAAGAAGCCAGCTTGAAGAACGTCTGTTCGAATGATGGCTGGGTCGTCGATAGCCGCGAGCTCCCGTCGGATCCCGTCGATCACGACACGCCGATCTTGCCCAAGCTGGGCTGTACCCATCTGCACTGCGCCCTCTGCTACCAGAAGGTACGGAGCGTCGGTGGGATGATCTTCCAACACCTTGGCAGGCCTGTCGACGCACAAGTTTTGTACGACGAGCTCGGCGACTCCAAGCTACTCGAGCCGAGTGAGGCGTATCGGGTCTACGTCTGCCACTGCGCCTATCACGTGGAGGGCGGCGAGCGTCCTCTCGATGACAAAGAGGGCGTGCAGGTTGGAACGCAGTGGACCTGCGGTGGGCATCCCGTCGCCGAGCTACCGCACGAGTTCGATGGAGCCAACGTCACGACGGACAACCTCGCCGAGCTCGTCACCAAGGCCCTGGCGAACGACTTGCCGCCGAACGTGCGACCGGGTGATCGACGGGCGGGCGTGTGGGCCGCACGGCTCGCGATTCGTCTCGATGGCACGCCGCATCAGGAGCTCGTGGTTGCCACCGCGGCGGCACACCTTACGCACCCCGACGTGGCGATTCGCGCGCGAGCCGTGCAGTTCTTCGTCAACGCGCCGAAGTTCGCCGCGCACATGCGTGCCGACGTCTTGCTCGGTCAGTACGCCGAGCTGTTCGTCGGCGTTCCGAACCCACTGGGCGTGATGTCGTACGAGAAGACGCTCGAGTATCTGGTCTGGGGACTGTCCGGCCAGTTTTCGACGAACCACGCGCTGCGAGAGCTCGCACACGCGTATGCGCTTGATCCAAAGCGGTCCAGCAAGGTTCTGTTCATCGCGCTCGTGCAGAACGACCCGACGTGGTTCGCCGACAACGCCGCGAAGCTCGCGCGCGCGAACCCGGACCGGATCGCCGAGCTCCTGAAGGCCGTCGATGGCTCCGGCCTGTCCCCGAGTGTGGCGATCGCGATCAAGCACGCGAACATCGCGTGATGGAAACGCTGTGATCGCCGACGACGTCCCGGTCTACCGGCACTACGCAACGACGCAGCCAGCTCCAAATGTGTACGCGCGCACGAGCGCGGAGATGGGCTATGCGGTCTCGCTGCAACCGTGCCCATCGTGCGGGGAGCGCGAGACCCCGCGGCTCATCGTGACGGGCGCCGGCGAGCGCTGGACGTGCGTCTGCGACTGCGCGCGGTGCGGTGCTCGCCGATCGCACGTGTTCGCAACTCACGGTGATCCGGCAACTGCTCCCCGGCCGCGCCACCACCTCGGCGTCGGGGTCTCCGAGATCATCACCCCGCGCCAGCTCGCCGCCGAGATCGATCGGCTAGCGTCGAGCATCTCGCCCGATCCGGCGTCGCTCGCCGGGGCTGCGTTTCGCAGGAGCTGTGCAGCGCTCGATCGCACGCTGACGAGCGCCATCGAGCTCGAGAAGTTCCCCGATGACCAGCTCGTCATTCCGCGTGCGTGGGCGGCGGGCGGTCGGTCGCCGCGCCAGGTCGTGACCGGAGAGCGCGCGCGGATCGAGGCGCTGTTCCAGACGTACGTCGCGGAGGAGGAGCTCGCCATCGTGCGCGCCGCGACTGTCATCAGCGGTGCGACGCCTGCCAAGCTCCCCGCGACGACAGCGTTGAAGCTCGCGCTCGCGCACGGCGCGCTGGCCGCGACGCAGGACACCGAGGCGCTCCTCGCTGACCTGGTGGTGGGCGATGGTGACGACAAGCTCGATCATGCGGTGATGTTCGCGACCAAGGGAGTGTCGATCGAGCGCTTGACCGCACAGATCGATCTCACGGCTCAAGCGACCGAGGCCAGGGCGCGCGGCTTCTCGGTGCCGGTGGCGCCCACTTCGCCGAGCGACTGGAACGGCTGGCGCGCGACGCTCGACGCGGCGATGTCGCCGTTCCTCAACGAGCTCGGTGCGCACGCTCGGGCGATCGCCACGAAGACGTTCGACCTGGTGCGGGCACGCAACCACCTCTCACGCATCGCGTACCTGCGCGCCGCTGCGCCGGAGCAGGCGCAGCTCGCGACGAGCGCCAGACAGGTCTCTACCCGGGCCGAACGCGCTCGCGCCGAGCTCGACGATGCACTCGACCTGCTCGACCTCCCCGCCGTCCAGGACGTTCGCCACAAGCTCGGTACGTGGGCTCTCGGTGAGACTCGCGCGAGCATGCGCGCGAACACGCGGCTCGATAACCTACCGTTTGCCGAGATCGTCGACTCGAACGCGGCGCTGCGCACGGTGCTCGGCGAGCTCGCTGCAGCCCTCCCCGCGTAGGGTGTCTCGCGCGGTAGACAGCGAGCTGGGGGCGGTCCCCCGGCCGGCGGGCGCAACCGCAGCGGCCACCACATGAAGCGCAACGGCGTACGAAGCGTAAGCCGCGCTCCGATCGCTACGTCGTGATCGCACGACACCGGCGCAGCATCGCGGAGATGCGCGATCGTGGGCGAGCACGAGCACGCTGGCACCGCCGCTGCACATTGATGGTTGCACGCAAGCGCAGCTGAACCGGCAGAGTCGCCGCTGGTTCTCCTGCATGCGTAGCCATCAACCATGTTCCGGCGACGCAACGAGAACAGCCATGTCCATTCAGTCCTTCGTGACCGTCGATGTCTCCTCCCTCGCTCTCGTCTCCGGCGGCCAGGCCGCTCCGCAGCAGGAGCAGTACGACGATGCTCCGCAGTCGCGCACGTGGGGCCAGGTTGCCCGCGAGTACGGCGCTGCGTGTGTGATGGGCGCAGGTCAGTCGCTCGTCTACGGCGGCCGCCCGCGCAGCGCACGCGATGCCGCCATCAACGCGGCGGTCGGCTGCGCGACGGGCGTCGGCATGAAGGCCGTCGAAGATCTCAGCGGCGCACTCTCGGGGAATCGCTAGTCGTGCTGGCGCTGGATCGCGAGCTCCTGGGTCAGGTCGTCGGTGGTGCGGCACCGAGGACGTGGATGAAGGTCGGGATCGACTATGCGCGCGCCTGCGGTGACGGTGCGCTGTCGGCGATCACGATGTCGGGCCTGCCGACGCCACAGACAGCCGGCATCGGGTGCGCGGCGGGCATGGCCGGGCAGGGCCTCGCCGACGCGATCCAGTGGCAACGCAACCGGCGCTGACGGCGCGCGGTACCCCGAGGGCAGTTGCTCGCCCGACGGCTCGCTGGCGTATGCTCGTGGCGGATGCCGCCGCGGGTGCTCGTCGTCGACAAGAACCAGGGCACGCGCGACACGGTCGCCGAGCTTCTCGGTGATCTCGCGACGGAGGTCGCGTGGGCAGTCCGCGATCACGCAGGTGCGCAGCTGCGCGCAGGGATCACGGCGGGCGCGCCGTATGACGTCGTCTTGCTCGAGGGGGATCCGGCTCCGACGCCGGCATCGATCCGCGAGCTCGTCACGCTCGGCGGGGGCGTGCGCGTGGTGCTGATGGTTGCCGGACCCGACGGTGCGGCGCTCGTGATGCGGTCCGGTGCGGCCGACGTCGTCGCCCGGCCGTTCAATGCGGCCGAGCTCGCGTTCCGGGTCGGGCGCGCCGCGCTGCCACTCGAAGGTCGCGCCGACAAGCGCCGACCGCGCAAGAGCGACGTGTTGATCGGAATGGGGGCGTGGATCAAGGAGCTCTACGACCGGATCGCGATGGTCGCGGCGACTGACGTCACGGTCGCGATCTTCGGCGAGAGCGGTACCGGTAAGGAGCTGGTTGCCCGCACGATCCACAACTCGTCTCCGCGTCACGACGCGCCGTTTGTCGTCGTCAACTGCGCGGCCATCCCCGACACGCTGCTCGAGAGCATCCTGTTCGGTCACTTGAAGGGCGCGTTCACCGGCGCGAGCTTCCAGAAGATCGGCGAGTTCCAGAAGGCCGACGGCGGCACGCTGTTCCTCGACGAGATCGGCGAGCTGCCGGTCCTGCTGCAGGCCAAGGTGCTGCGCGCGATCGAGCAGGGTGAGGTACAGCCGCTCGGCTCGAACACGGCG
>JANOPP010000005.1:0-1711 GCA_031421915.1 Myxococcales bacterium
CTCCTCGCCGGCGCCCTCGAGGATGCGTCCCTGATCGGGACCCTCGGTGACCACGAGGCGATATCGCGGGAACCGGATCTCCCGCGCCTGGGAGATCACCTTGGTGGGGTCCGGGTTCTTCCCCTCGCTCATCGGTCTCACGGTACCTGATCCGCTAGCGCGAATCCGTGCCCTGGGGCACCCTCGGTGAATGACCCGCTGTCAGCGCTGTCAGCGGCGGCTCCCACCGAGCGGCGAATGCCCCGATCACGGGCGGCCCACGGGCATCGCCGATGCGACCGATCACGAGGCACCACCTCGCGTGTTCGCTCCTCCGGGCTGGACGCTCGGACCAATCCTCGCGAGTGGCGGCAGCGCTCTCGTCCATCAGATCTGGCGGGACGGCTTCCCTCCGGCGGTGCTGAAGTTTGGCCGCTCGCGAAATGCCGAAGTACGCGTCCGGTTCTCGCTCGAAGCGGACGTACTGCAGGTGGTCGGCCCACCGACGACTCCTGCCTACATCGAGCATGGCCTTGTCGACGAGTAGCCCTATCTGATCATGGAGCACATCCCTGGCGAGACGCTCGCCGGCTGGATGTCGAGAATGGGCGAGCGAGGCGGCCTCGGCGAGATCATCGCGATCCTGACGCGGGTTGCCGGCGCGCTGACTCCGCTCCATGCCGCGGGGTTCGTCCACCGCGATCTCAAGCCCGAGAACATCATCATCGGCAAGGGCATCCGGCTCCTCGACTTCGGTCTGGTCAAACCGCTGCGACCCGGAGCACCGAGCATGACGCAGATCGGCAGTGTCGTCGGGACTCCGCACTACCTCGCGCCCGAGCAGATCAAGATGGGCTCGTCGATCGATCCCCGGACGGACATCTACTCCTTCGGCGTCGTCGCGTTCGAGATGCTCGCGGGACGGCCACCGTTCATCGGCGACCGTCGGGCGATCGAGTACCAGCACACGGTGTGTCGCCCGCCGTCGGTGAGAGAGACCCGCTCGATCCCGCAGCCTCTCGATGACCTCGTGATGGCCTGCCTCGCCAAGCAAGCCGAGTCACGGCCAGCGTCGGCGGAGGAGCTGCGTGTTGCGATCTCGGACGCTCTCAGCTCGATCGGGACGCTCCGTGGTGTCGCCGCGACGGGCGAGATCAAGCAAGAGAGCAAGCCGCTCGGTGCGCAGGGCAAGATCGCGCTCGCGTGGATCGAGCACGGCGACCCGGTGAGCATCGTGCGTGCAATCACCGCGGTGCACGGGATCGTGGTCAGCCAGCGAGGCGATGGGATCCTCGCGGCGTTCAGCATCCAGCATCACGATGCGCCGCTGTCGGTCGCCCTCGACGTCTGCCACCAGCTCATCGGCGAGCGCCGCCGGATGACGGTCCACCTGACGACCGGACTCGTCCGACGCTCGGCCCAGGGCAAGGCCATGGTCTATGGTCCGGACATCGAGCAGATCGCGCGCTGGATCCCGGCGATTCCCTTCTCCGGAATCGTCTTGACCTCGAGCGCGGCCGAAGCGCTCCCCGGCGGGGCGCTCGCGGCAATCGACGCGCCGGGGTTCTTCCGCGAGAGCCAGCGCGATCGGACCGATGCGACCGACGCGAAGATCGACCCACCGTTGATCGGTCGCGAGGAGCTGGTGCGGAGCCTGTTCGGTGCAGCGACCAGTGCTCCGTCGATGCTGATCGGGATCAGCGGCCTCGCCGGCTCGGGCAAGACCCGCGTC
>JANOPP010000006.1:0-4109 GCA_031421915.1 Myxococcales bacterium
CAGCTTGTTCTCGGACGCGGCGGCCTGTGCCTTGCGGAACCACTTGATCGAGGTCGCGTAGCGGCCGAGGTTCTCGTAGCAGAGGCCGAGGTTCAGCATCGTTCCGGTCGCAGTGGCGTCGAGCTTGATCGCCGCCTCGAACTTCTCGCACGCGGCCTTGGCGTCCTTCTTCACGGTGAGGAGCTCGCGCCCTTCCGCGAACAGCTTGTCGGCCTGTTCCTGCGGCGTCTCGGCGGCTGCGAGCCCGACCAGCGCGCACACGATGACGAGAGCCGCTCGGAATCTCATCCAATGATCATATCCGAGGCGCGTTCCGATCAGAAGTGGCCGACCGCGGCGATCCCAGCTCCGTCGGGACTCACCTGGGGGAGTACCGTCACTCGCGGTTCTCCGTCCCGGGCTCCGCCGAGCCACAGAAACGCGCCCACACCGACCGCCACGAGGCCGATCCCTCCGACGACCGTGGCGACATTGCCCAGTGTTCGAGCGTTGCCCGTGCCCGCGAAGCCCTCCGAGTTGCACTGCCACCTCAGCTGGCCGTCGTCCGTCGTGATCCGGTCGCAGTGCTCGGTCGCGCTGTCGTAGTCTCGCCTCGCGACGATGGCGAGGGCGATGCCGGTACCCAGAGCTGCGACGCCCGTCGCGGTGGTGATCTTGCCGATCGTGCGGCGCGAGCTCCTCACGGTGACCGACTTCTCGAGCGGTGGGATCGAGAGGTCCTTGTTCTCGCCGGCGGCGATCTCGAGGTGCATCTTGAACGACAGGTGTCCTGGCGCGCTGACGACGACATCGTGGGCGCCGGGATCGATCGGGTGATTCGCGATGTCCGCGAACGGGATGAGCCTCTCGTCGATGACGATCGTCGTCTGGGGCAGCGGGGGCTCGGAGAACTTGAGCGTCACATGCGGCACCTGGTCGGCGAGCGAGGCGATGTGATCCTCGGCGGCCTTCAGGTGGACCGCCATGTTCTGCTCCTTGGCGCGGTCGCGCGCCTCGGCGAACTTGGCGCTCGCCGACGCGAACCGACCGAGCTTCTCATCGCACAGCGCGACGTTGAGCAGCGTGCCGATCGCCTGGGAGTTGAACTTCAGCGACTCCTCGAACTTCGCGCATGCACCCGCGAGGTCCTTGGCGAGCATCGCCTTGCCTTCCTCGAACAGCTGGTCGGCACGCGCGACGCGATCGTCGGCGACCGCCGTCCCGGACGAGGTGAGGAGCGCGATGACGATCCAGATCCGGCGCGAGCCCATGAGCAGGATCGTATCAGTCGACTCGGTTGGTCGGGCAACCATGCGGATGGTCGAACGCGTTGCACGCGCTGGCCGGCTTGGTCTCGTTGACCACGGGCTTGGTCTCCGGTTTGGTCTCCTTGACGACCTTCGACGGCTTCGTGTTCGGCTTCTTGCCGCCGGGCCTGCCGGGCTTCGTCGTCTTGACGGTCACCGCGGTCGGCGCAGTGGCGGCGGTGGCTTGCTCGCCGGGCTTGGTCTCGGTCGCAGTGATCGCCGCCGGCGTGGTCTCGGCGGGCTTGGTCTCGGCGGGCTTGGTCTCGCCGACGGCAGGCGCAGCGACATCGTTCGCGTTCACGGTCGGTGCGACGTTCGATCCGGAGGGCTCGACCGTGTTCGCGCGCGGATCGGGCTCGCCGCCTCCGGATCCGAGCGTCAGCGCCATCACGACGGCGCCGATGCCGACGAGTGCTGCGCCGAGGACGACGATGCCTACCCGGCTTCTGCGCTGCGGGATGGTGTGGAACTCGCTCGGTGCGAGCGCGGGCGTCGAGATCTCCCGGACCGAGGTGCGCTCGGGGATGCCCAGGCTCCCCGGAACCGGAGTGACGCGGAACATCGGCGCCGATGGCTCGGAGCCACCGTGCCAGCGCTGCCCGCTTGGATCCGAGGCACGTCCGACCGGCGAGCTGCCGACGTCGCGCACGTGATGCGGGATGCCACGCTGGCCGACGCCGGTCGTCCCGCCTTCCCAGGTGCCCTCGCCACGGCGCTGCATGCGCTGCATGCGCTCGACGAGCATCGACGCGGATTGCGGGTCTTGCGTGAACGGCACGAGGTCGCGCGCGAGATCCGCCATCGACTGGTAGCGCGCCTCCGGTGACTTCGCGAGGCAGCGCAGCACGACCTGCTGGAGGTCGGGCGTGGTCTTGAGCATCGGTTCCGGCGCGTCGACCGCGACCTTCACGCACATCTCCGAGAAGCTGTCGGCCTCGAACGGCTTGCGACCCTCGAGCATCTCGTAGAGGACGCTACCGAGCGACCAGATGTCCGTCCGCCCGTCGACGAGGCGCGCCGAGCGCATCTGCTCCGGAGACATGTACGCGGGCGTGCCGAGCAGCGACTGCGTCTGCGTCAGGTGCATGTCCGTCCCCGCCGCTGACTTCGAGATGCCGAAGTCGAGCACCTTGATCAGTGCGGTGCCGTCGGGGCGCCACGTCACGAACAGGTTGGTCGGCTTGACGTCGCGATGGACGATTCCGAGCGAGTGCGCCTCGGACAGGCCCTCGCAGGTCTGCAGGATCAGCTCGGTCGCCCATGGCGCCGGGAGGAACGTGCGCTCTTCGAGCAGGACGCCGAGGTCCTGGCCGTCGAGGTACTCCATCACCATGAACGGCGTGCCGTTCTCGAGCGTGCCGACATCGCGGACCTTGGCGACGTACTCGCTCTTGAGCTTCGCCGCGGCTTGCGCCTCGCGCATGAAGCGCTCGACCGCATCGGGATCGAGCAGCACGTCTTGCCGCAGCATCTTGAGTGCGACCCGCTCGTTGAGCGCGAGGTGCGTGCACTCCACGACCACGCCCATGCCGCCCTGGCCGAGGATCGACTCCACCCGATACTTGTCCAGGAACACCTGGCCGATGCGGACCGAATCCGCGGGTTTGGGAGTCACAGCCACCGCCGCAAAATCGTAGCGTGCCCCACCGGTGGGCTCAACCTCTTGCAACGTGTAGGATTTCGCCTACCGAGCTCGTTGCGAGATCGTCGGAGATCGCGAGGAAGCTCAGTGCTGGATCTGGTGGATCTTCAGCACGTTGGTCTGCATGCCCGATCCCACCGGGACGGCCATGGTGATCAGAACGTTCTCGCCGGGGAGTGCGAGATTGCGCTCGATCAGCGTCGCCTCGACTCGATCGAGCAATTCCTCGGTCGTCGCAGAGGGGCCGATCAGCACCGGTGTCACACCCCACACGAGTGCGAGCCGTCGGAAGCTGACCTCGTTCGTGGTGAGCACGACGATGTTCGCCTCGGGCCGATACTCGCTGAGGAGTCGCGCGGCGCCGCCTGAATCGGAGACCGCGACGATCGTGCGGAGCTTCATCGCCTTCGCCGCCGTGTACGCCGCGTGCGCGATCGCGTTCGCGGAGACCGCGAGCTGGATGTCGGGGATCTCGTGCTCGGCCTTGTAGTAGGCGCTCTTCTCGATCTCCTCGATGATGCGCGCCATCGTGCGCACGGCCTCGACCGGGTGAAGGCCGGAGGCCGTCTCGCCTGACAGCATCAGTGCATCCGTCGCATCGAGCACCGCGTTCGCGACGTCGGATGCCTCCGCGCGCGTCGGCCGCGGCTGGGTGATCATCGACTCGAGCATCTGCGTCGCGGTGATCACGATCTTTCCGCGCTTGTTGGTCTCTTCGATGATCCGCTTCTGCCAGAGCGGGACCTTCTCGGGACCCATCTCGACGCCGAGATCACCGCGCGCGACCATGATGCCGTCGGAGACATCGATGATGTCTCCGAGTCGCTCGAGGGCTTGCGGCTTCTCGATCTTCGCGATCACGGGGATCGACACGTTGTCGACCGTGAGCAGGCGCTTGGCCTCGATGACATCCTCGGGCCGGCGCACGAACGACAGCGCGACGTAGTCGACTCCGTAGCGGAGGGCAAAACCAATGTCGATCCGGTCCTTGTCCGACAGCGCGGGCGCCGAGACATCGACGCCGGGCAGGTTGATGCCCTTGTTGTTCTTGAGCAGACCGCCCGCGATGACGACGGTCTTGACCTCCCTGTCGCCGACCGCGGTCACGCCGAGCGACAGGTAGCCGTCGTCGAGGAGGATGTGGTCGCCGACCTTCACGTCGTGCGGCAGCATCTGATAGG
>JANOPP010000007.1:0-11015 GCA_031421915.1 Myxococcales bacterium
CGAACCGCAGGCCGCACGCGCTGCACGTGAGCAGCCGCTCCGCACCCGGCGGATGCGCCTTGTCGCAGCGCGGGCAGCGGCCCGAGGGTGCAGCGCCTCTCACCGCTCCAGCTTACTGGAACTTGACGGTCCGGTAGCCGAACAAGCGAACGCGCTTGGCGTAGAGGTCGAGGATGAAGATGCCGACGACGCCGATCAGCACCCAGGGCCAGAGATCCTGCGCGTACTTCACGGACTCGTTGGCCTTGGTTTCCCAGATCTGGGCGGGCTGCGCTTGATCGTGGCCACCGGAGACCTGCGCCGCATGACGGAGCGGTTCCGGATCGGCGGTGGTGCGGAGGTACTCGAGCGGATAGGAGAGGGCGACGGCGCCCATCGATTCGGCGACGGTCTTGCCATCGCGCTGGTGAATGGCCTTGAGGAGGTAGCTGCCGTACTTCTGGATCCGGAAGTCGGCGGTGTAGCGACCGGCCGCCGTCTGGTCCATGCGGATCTCCTGCGCGACCTTGTTGGTCGCGGGGTCGATGACCTGGAGCTTGGTGTCGAGCTCGTTGACGAACTTGTCGCCTGAATCGATCGCATCGACGGTGACCATCGCGCGACCGTCGGCGACCTTCGCGGAGAGGTCGTAGCTGTCGTAGACCTTGCGGCGCATCGACGAGCGCACGACCTGCGCCCAGAACTTGGGATAGCCGCCCCAGCGGATCCAGTCGACGCCCCAGCGGTTCTTGACGTCGGAGGTCCACGCGACCGAGTTGCCAGCGCCGTGCCGCCAGCGCGCGAGGATCGGCTCGCCGAGGTCGGAGATCAGGATCGTCTCGGCGGTCGGCTTGGGCTTGGTGGTGACGTAACCGCGGAGCGGGGGCGCGTTCTCGACGCCGGTGCCCTCGATCGCCTCGACCTTCTTGGCGACGCGAACGTGGATGATGTCCTCGACGAGCTGGGACTTCTGGGCCTCCTGCGTCTCCTTCATGAAGATCTTGGGGAGCGCGCCGATGTCCTCGACCATGTAGAGGCGGCCGTCGCCGAGCTCGGCGATCTGGGTGAGCTGATCGCGATCGGCGCCGGGAACACCGACCGAGGAGACCGTGATGCGAGCGCCGCGCATGTCGGTGACGAGCTCGGGGATGCCGTCGCGCGGAGCCTCGCCGTCGGAGAGGAGAATGACGTGCTTCACCTTGGCGTTGATCCCCTGGAGGATCTCGAACGCCTCCTTGAGGCCGGGGTAGATGTTGGTGCCGCCACCCGACTGCAGGCGGGAGATCTCGGCAGAGATCCGCATCCGGTTCGCGGCGCGCTGCGGACGGACGAAGACCTGCGCCTCGCTGTCGAACACGACGACGGCGATGTAGTCGTTGGGGGCGAGGACCTCCGTGGTCGCGCGCGCGGCTTCCTTGGCCATCTCGATCCGCTGGCCCTGCATCGAGCCGGACTTGTCCATCACGAGGACGAGCGCGATGTCGGGCTGCTCCTTGATCTTCTCGGAGTCGAAGCGCACCGGCATGATCTGCTCGATGCGCGTGCGCTCGTAGCCGCCGGAGCCGAACGAGTCCTCGCCGCCGGCCATGATCAGGCCTCCGCCCATCGCGGAGACGTAGGTGTCGAGCGCCGCCATCTGGCCGGCGCCCATCAGGTGCGCGGGGACGTCGTAGACGAGGACGATGTCGTACTTCTCGAGCTCCTTGGCAGTGGAGGGGATGCCGGTCGGGCCGCGGACGGTGACGTCGATCTGCTCGTGCTCGAGGGCCTTCTGGAGGTAGCCGGCGGAGCCGGGCTCGCGGAGGATGCCGCCCTCGACGTAGAGGACGCTCGGCTTGCCCTTCACGGGCGCCGTCATCACGGCCTCGTTGTTCGCCTTCTCGGTGTCCTTGTCGAACTTGGCGAGGCGGAGCTTGTACGTCGTGGCGCCGGCGCGCTTGGCGTCGGACTTGAACTTGACGAGGTTCTTGCCCTCGCGGAGCTCGACGCGCTTGGAGGACTCGAGCGGGTTGGGGAACTCGTCCTGCTGGAGCGAGAGCGTCGCGGACTGCGCCTCGGTCGACCAGATCTCGGCGGTGACCTCGAACGGCTGACCGACCTTGATCTCGTCGGGGACGATCACGCCCGCGACGCGGATCTCGGAGGTCTTGTCCTGGTCGAACGTGCGCCACGAGACTTTGACGCCGAGCTCCTTGGCCCGATAGGCCTCGACGGCGACGTCGCCGACGGTCTGGTTGCCGTCGGAGATCACGACCAGGCGCGGGAGGAAGCCGTCGGGGTAGAGGCCATACGCGAGCTGCATCGCGGCCTGGATGTCGGTGCCCGCGCCGGCGCCGACATGGCGCTTGATGCCGGCGGACAGTGGGCCCTCGTCGACGCGGACGACGGTCGGCTTCTCGGCGAGCGTGATCAGCTGGACGTTACCCTCGCCCTTGGCCTTCTCGATCTCGTCGACGTACCTCTTGGTCGCGTCGAGCTGCTTGTCGGAGACCGAGTCGCTGACGTCGACGAGGAGGACGGTGGAGACCTTGGTCTGCTCGGTGATCCACGACGGCCGCGCGAGCGCGATCGCGACGCCGGCCACGACGAGTGAGCGCAGCGTCGATTGCACGACCTGCTGGAGCACGGAGAGGTCGGTCAGCGAGAGGACGCGGAGCAGGTAGAACGCGGGCACGACGCACCCGAGGAGGAGCCACTGCGGAGCGAGCAGATCGATCGGCCGGGTGCCGAGCCAGTCGATGCTGATCGAGGTGCGGTCACCGATCCACGCCGAGATCGCGAAGTAGAGACCGACCGACGCAGCGATCGCGACCGCCAGGCGGAGCAGTGCCGCGGGCGTCACCAGGGAGCGGAGGAGCGATCGAGTGGACATCAGACGGTGATCCGGCGGTGATAGGTGACCCACTCGACGACGATCAGGAGCATCGCCAGGAGAACGAGGTAGATCCAGAGCTTCTGGCTGCGGCTGATCGCGAACGCCTCGGGCGCCACGAGTGCCTTGCCGCCGAGGGTGAGCTCGCTCGACGGCGCGATGTCGGACTCGATGGTCGACGATAGGTTGGCTGCGAGCTCGAGCGTCGCCATCGGCTTGCCGAGCGAGTCCTTTGCCGTGAGGTCGTAGTAGCCGACGCGCGAGCCGTAGAACGTGGCGAGGCCATCGATGACGGGCGTCTTGGTGAGGAGGCCATCGGGTCCCTTGACCTCGGCCTCGGATGCGCCGACGACACCGTCGAGCGGAACCCGCTGGCGCTGACCAGTCGGGTACGTGGTGAGGAGGTCGGTCGTATCACCAGCGAACCAGTCGAGCGTGTTGACGAGGAGCATCGGGAACGCGACGCGCATCGGCAGGTCCGTGGCACCGTCGCGGCCCGTCGAGGGCAGGGAGAAGCCGAACGCGAGGATCTTGCGCTTGCACGCGCTTGGCCGCGATGATCGAGTCTCGCACCCAGTACGCGATCGACGACTCGCCGCGCTTGGGGTCGATCGTGAACACGTTGCTCTTGTCCATGTAGACGTCGGACATCGTCACCCAGCGCATGACCGGGTGGCCCTCGTCGATCTCGGTGATCCGAGGGTTCGGGGTCTCGCCGCGGATCGTGAACGGGCTGTTGGGCCCGGTCGGGTGGAAGAACAGGAGCGACGCGGGAGGCATCGGCAGCACCGAGGGCGTGTGCTCGTCGAAGATCACGACGTCCATGCCGTCGACGATCGACGGGTTCGCGTCGTACTCCGCCGGCTTGAACTTCACCGGGTCGACGTTGTCGTAGACGAGCAGGGCACCTTCGAGGAACAGGTTGTCCTCGGTGATCATTGCGACCTTCTGCTTCTTGCGCGCCGGCAACAAGGCGTACGCCTCGTCGTCGAGAGGGAAGGGGTCGGAGCCGCCGAGGCCCTCGACCGGCTGCAGCGAGACGCGGAGCTTGTTGTCGTCGCTGGCGGGGAGCTTCTCGTAGATGCGGTGGATGCGCTCGCCGGGCGCGAGGTCGATCCGCTTGCTGTCGACGTTGGACGCGCCGTTGTAGAGACGCAGCTGGCGATGCGCCGGCTCGGTGCCGAAGTTCTGGATCTCGACGTAGACCTCGTAGGCGGCCTTGTTCGCGATGTAGCGGCGGACGTTGAACGCGATGATGCCGACGTTGTCGCTGCGGCGGCCGACCGGGAGGTAGCGGACGTCGACGCTGGAGAGATCGACCGCGGCGAGGTTCTTGGCGTTCCACGCGGCCGCGCTCTTTGCATCCTTGGGCGGCGGCGCGGCGGCCGCGGCCTTATCCCACGAGACGAGGCCGAGCTGGGCCTCCGGAAACGCGCCGTCGGAGATCACGACGATCAGTGGATTGGGGCGGTCGCGGAGCGCGTCGGCCGCGGCGCCGAGGGCACGCGTGAGGTCGGCGGGCGTGTCGCTGGCTGTGACGCCGTCGATGATCTTGTTGAGCATCGGCGCGTCGGTCGTGAACCGCGACATCGGGGTCGCCTGGCCATCGACCTTCATGATCAGCGCGAGGTCACCGCCGCCCATCCCGTCGATCAGCGCCTTGGCCTTGTCCTTCGCGACCTGGAGCCGCGACTTGGTGCCGGCCTCGTCGCCGTCCATCGCCTTCATCGACGCGGAGGCATCGAGCAGGACGACCACGTTGCGCGCCTTGCGCGACGTGCCGCCGAGCGTCGGATCGAGCGCGGCGAACAGGATGATGCCGAGGATCAAGAGCATCAGCAGCAGCGACATCAGCCGCTTGAGCTGCTTCCACAGCGCGTTGGCGTCCTTCTGCTCGAGGACCATCCGCCACAGGCGGGCGAACGGGACCTCGAAGCGGCGGCGCCGCATCTTGATGATGTACGCGCTGATCGCGAGCACGGCAGCGCCGCCCGCGAACCACGCGAACATCGTCAGGGAGATCGGGCCGAAGAAGCTCATCGATCCCCCGGGGCTGCGCCCCGCCCCACCGGCAGAGCCGGTAGGGTCCTCACCCCGCGACGGTTCGCTTCGCTCACCTGAGGAACCCTCCCGAGCGGAAGATCTTGAGGACGAGCTCGTCGAACGGAATCGAGGTGTGCGTGCGGAAGAACGGCATCGCGTACTTGGTGCAGTACGCCTCGAGCTGCTTGCAGTACTTCTCGTGCTCGCGCTGGTACGCCTCGAGCAGCGACTTCGAGATCGTGACTTCCTTGGTCTCGCCGTTCTCGCAGTCGACGAGCGTCAGGTCACCCACCAGGTTCGGCTCGGCCTCGCGCTTGTCGTAGACCTGGAGCACGAACGGCTCGAACTTGTGATAGCGGAGCGTGTTGAGGCCCTGCTCGAAGCCCTCGGGGTCGTAGAAGTCGGAGATCAACACGGCGAGGCCGCGGCGCTTGTTCTGCGTGACGAAGGCCTTCATGCACTCGGCGAGATCCGTCTGGCCGCCGATCTCGCACTGCCGGAGGAACTCGAACACGCGGAAGATGCGGTTCTTGCCGCGTGCCGGCGGCATCCGGTCGACGACCTTGCCGGCGAACGGAATGATCGCGACGCGATCGAGGTTCGCGAGGCCGACGTAGGTCAGCGCGGCGCCGACCTGCATCGCGTAGTGCAGCTTGGGCAGCGGCGAGCCGATCGACATCGAGTCGGAGACATCGACGAGGATGTAGATGCTGAGATCTTCCTCCTCCTCGAACAGGCGGAGCAGGAGCTTGTCGAGGCGACCGTAGAGGTTCCAGTCGATGTAGCGAAAGTCATCGCCGCGCGAGTACGTGCGGTGATCGGCGAACTCGATGCCCGACCCGACCTTGCGGGTACGGCGCTCGGAGCGCAGGTTTCCGGCGAAGACCTTGCGCGACACCATGTGCAGGTGTTCGAGCGTCTTGAGGAACTTCTCGTCGAACAGCTCCGAACGATCCAGGGCACGGTTGCTCTTCGGAGGAGCATTCGGCTTGGGAGCAGGATCGACGGCCTTGAACGCGCCGCTGACGGACGGGCGAGCCACTAGACCTCTTTGGTCGCCTTCAGGATCTCGCCGATGATCGCGTCCGCTTCGATGCCTTCGGCTTCACCTTCGAAGTTCATGATCAGACGGTGACGCAGGGCAGGGGTGGCGACGTGGCGGATGTCGTCGATGGCGACCGCGTAGCGACCCTCGAGCAGCGCGCGGATCTTCGCGGCGAGGATCACGGCCTGCAGACCACGCGGTGAGGCGCCGTAGCGCAGGAACTGCTTGGACATCGCGGTCGCTTCCGGGTTCTCCGGGTGCGTCGCGAGGATCACGCGAACCGCGTAGTCCTGGATCTGGCGGGCCAGCGGGACCTTGCGGACGAGCTCGCGCATCTCCATGACGCGCGCCTTCTCGAGTACGGCCTTCGGCTTGGGCTGGGTGTCCGCTGTCGTGCGGTCGAGGATCGTATGGAGCGACTGCTTGTCCGGATACTCGACGACCAGCTTGAAGAAGAACCGGTCGAGCTGCGCCTCGGGGAGCGGGTACGTGCCTTCCATCTCGAGCGGGTTCTGCGTCGCGAGCACGAAGAACGGCTTCTCGAGGATGTAGGTCTGCTTCGCGACCGTGACGGAGCCCTCGCTCATGGCCTCGAGCAGCGCGGACTGCGTCTTCGGCGTGGCGCGGTTGATCTCGTCGGCGAGAACGATGTTCGCGAAGATCGGACCCTTCTGGAACTCGAAGACCTTGCCGCCGTCCTTCTCGACGATGACGTTCGTGCCGACGATGTCCGCGGGCATGAGGTCCGGCGTGAACTGCACGCGCGAGAAGTTGGCGTGGATCGTCTCGGCGAGCGTGCGTACGAGCATCGTCTTGCCGAGGCCGGGGACACCTTCGAGCAGCGCGTGACCGCCACCGAGAAGACACATGATCACGCCCTCGATGATCTTGTCCTGCCCCACCATCATCGTTCCGATCTCCTCGCGCAGCTTGCGCAGATCGGCGGTGAACGAGGCGACGGACGCTTCGACGTCCTTGGGCGGGGCGGAGGTAGCAGTGCTCATGGCGTGGTTCCCTGCGGTGCGGTTGCCGGTGCGGGTGCGGTCGTCGGTGCGGGTGCAGTTGTTGGTGCGGGCGCGGGTGCGGTCGCCCCGTCGGGGACCGTCTCGTCGCTCGCGCCCGTGCTCGGGTGAATCTTCGCGAAGTAGCGCTTCACGTAGTACTTGTAGCTCGACGGTAGCTTCTCGGTACGCATGACTTCTTCGACGATGCGCTGGTAGTCCGCGTAGACCTTCTTGTAGCCGACGCCCGCGAAGCCCTTCTGCGCGGCGGCGAGGATCGTCTCGCGGCGCGAGGTTCCCTTGCTGCCTTGCTGGCCCTGGAGATCCTGATCTTTCGTATTGCCGGTCTTCTGCGTGGCGTCACCGACGTTGTTGGCGTCGTGGCCGGTGCCCCACTGATCGCCGCCGGGGTTCTGACCCTGACCGCCGGGCTGCTGGCCCTGACCCTGTCCCTTGCCCTGACCCTGGCCCTGACCCTGACCGGGCTTCCACGCCTGGCCGGAGCCCTTCTGACCGCGAGCGCGCGCCTGAAAATCCTTGTTCTTGCCCTGCTTGTTGAACGGGTCCTGCGGGCCCTTGTTCCCTTTTTGCTTCGCGCGGCGCATCGCCTCGCGAAGGTCGTCCATCTGCGACGACATCTTCTTCTGCGTCTGCTGCTTGCGCTGATCCTGATCGACGCGGCCGGTCTCGCGTGCGGCGTCCTTCATGTTGCGTGACGCCTGCTTCTCGCGCTCCTTCTGCTCCTCGTCCTGCTCTTCCTTGCTCTTGTTCGGATCCTTCTGTGGCTTGTCGAGGTTCTCGGCGGCCTTCTCGATGTCCTTCGAGAGGCGCTTGAGCGCCTGGCGCTGCGCGGACTGCTCCTTGTCGTCCTGATCCTTGTTGAGCTTCTGGAGCTCGTCCTTCTTCTTGGCGAGCTGGCGCTCGGCGTCGAGCTTCTCCTGCTCGTTCTTCGCCTCTTCCTTCTTCTTCTGCAGCTTCTTGATCTCCTGCTCGAGCTTCTGCTGCTGCTGATCCTGCTTCTGCTTCTGCTCCTTGTCCTTGTTCTCCATCTGCTTCGCGACCTGCTCGAGCTTCTCCTGGAGCTTCTCCTTCTCCTTCTCGGTCAGCGGCTTCTGGTTCTTCATCTCCTCCAGCTTCTTCTGGAGGTCTTCCTTCTGCTGCTCGGTCAGGTCCTTGTTCTCGAGCTGCTTCTTCAGCTCCTCGATCTTGTTCTCCATCTCCTTCGGATCGAGCTTCTCCGCGATCTTCTCCATCTCCTCCTTGGCCTTCTGGAGATCGTTCTTCTGAAGTGCCTCGCCGAGCTCCTTGGTCACTTGCTCCTTGGAGAGCTCCTTGCCCATCTCGGCCATCGCCTTCTGGACCTCGGCTTCGTTGGGCTCGGCATCCTTCTTGAGCGCTTCCTCCGCCTTTGCGAGGGCATCGAGCAGCTGCTCCTTCGTGATCTTGCCCATCTCGGCATCGGTGAGGAGCTCTTCGATCTTCTTCGCGAAGTCCGCGAGCTCGGGCACCTCGTCGCGCTGAGCGACCGCCTTGAGCTGCTCGAGGATCGCGTCGACGTAGGCGCGCTCGTCCGGCTCGAGCAGGACGGAGTTCTCCTTGTGGTAGCGCGTGTCCTTGAGGTCGACGACGGTGAACAGGACCGGGCCGACGACCTGCTTGCCGATGTACGCGGTCAGGATCGTGTCGCCGATCGGCGCGTCATCGGGGATCTGGATCTTGATGCTCGACACGGTCCAGTCGAGGACCACGACCGGGCGCGCGTTGTCGGACGGCCCGAGATACACCGATGCATCCGCCGGCACGAAGCCACGCTCGGCCTTGCTGGGGGCGGCCTCGGCTGTCGCACCAGGGACGCCCATCGAGTTGCGTGCGTCGAGCGCCGCAACCGGCGAGGCGACGCCCGTGAGGAGGTTGTTACCCCGTAGCAGCACGATCTCGCCGGGGCGCGCGTGGTCGGGATCGGCGCGGAGCAACCCGGGCGATCGATCGGGGCGCGGAATGATCAGGCCAGCGACCAGCGCCGAGACGATGACGAAGCCCACCGCGGCCTTGATGTCCTGGGGCAGTACGAACGGGGCGGCTTTCTCGACGTTGGCCCGCGGCACGGCTTTGACGCCGTCCTTGATCGCCGCGATCATCAGCTCCTCGGTCTCTTCGTCGGTGCCAGCGGCGCCCGCGGTTCCCATCGTGCGGCGGAACGCGATCGCGGTCGACAGGCGATCGGCGAGGTTGGACGCGCGGTCGATACGGCGGGCGATCGCCTCGTCATCGATCTTGCGCGACGCGCTGACGAGCGCGCCGATCAGGATGATGCCGACCGAGCCGATCAGCATCCCGATGCCTGTGCCTCGAGACACGAGGTCGATCCGCATCGCGAAGATCGAGAACAGGCTGGTCGCGGCGGCCAGGATCGTGGCCGTGGTTGCTCCTTCGAGCGCCCACTGGCTGCGGATCCGGAACCGCGCTCTGCCGATCAGGCGCTGGATCGCCGACGTATCAGTAGCTTGCACGGGGGGGGCTCCTACGTGACGGGCCGAAGGCGGCCGCATCTCTGCCTTCCAACGATTGAGGATAGCACCAACATTCCACGCGCCAGCCCGAGGTTGGGTCTATGTGGCTGCGACGTCTGAGACACCAGAGAACGAGATTCGTTGCCGTCCCCGACACCTACACGTCGGTACGGCTAGACTCGCCGCATGGAGCAGGAGCTGGAAGCGCTCGTGAAGGTGGTCCGCGAGAACGCGATCGCCAATGAGGAGAACAAGCAGATGCTCGCCGAGTTCGCGAGCGTGTTCGAGACGTTGTTGACCATCCTCCAGCAGAAGGGCGAGCTCGACGAAGGCCACCTCCGCCTGATCAACAAGCTGAAGAAGCGGGCGCGCATCGTCAGCGAGCCCCACATCGAGCTCAACAACGCGACGGACAAGTACGAGGTCGAGAACTCCGATGTGGACTGCGGCGCTCGCATGCACCTCTGCCACGGCCGGTGCTGCTCGTTCAACGTGAAGCTGTCGCGGCAGGACCTCAAGGAGGGCAAGCTCGAGTGGCGGATCGACGAGCCCTACCTGCTCGCGCAGACCCCGCAGGGCTACTGCGTGTATCAGACCGCCGAGACCGGGTTCTGCGGGAACTACGATCCCCGCCCGGCGCCGTGCCGCGAGTACACGTGCAGGGACGACCGTCGGATCTGGCTCGACTTCGACAACATGATCCCGGCGCCGATGCCGTCGACGTTGATCCAGATCACGCGGAAGGTCCCGCCTCCGAAGGCGACCTAGAGACCGCGCGCGGCGAGCTCGAACGCGACGTTGCGGTAGAACCGCAGGTGATCCCAGCCCGTCGCGGGATCGTAGGTGTCCATGACCTGGCCGACCTCGTCCATGTGGTCGGCAGGGATGCAGCCGCGAAACACGCCGTGCTTGGCGCCCGCGACCGTGGCGAGGCCGTCGTTGAGATCGCCACGGCTGTGGCCGGTGATCTTCCAGATCAGCGATGGCATGAGCGTGCCGAGCTTGTCCATCGTCGCCGGGTGCATGAGCAGCTTGCCGTCGCACGCCGCGAGATCCACCGAGCTCGCGACGCCCGTCGGCGTGCTGACGCCCGCATAGGACTGGTAATAGACACGCGCGTCGTCGGGATTCGCGGCGGTGAACGCGGGAGCGTTGCGCTCGGCGAGACCGGTCAGCGCGGCGCGCACGTTGACGTCCTGGATGTCGATGCCGATCGTGCGGAGCGCGGCGTTGAACGTCGCGTCGAGGCCGCCGGGGAGGAGACCGAGCGCCTTGTCGGCGATCGCGGTGCCCTGGTGAGGGGACGAGATCGAGGTGAGGGATGCGATGCGATCACCATGGCCGAGCGACGAGATCAAAAAGCGGCTGTCGAGTCCGCCCTGCGAGTGGGCGATCAGGTTGACCTTGCCGTACGTCGCGATCGTCTGCGCGATCTGCGACTGGAGGATCCGGGCGCGCGCGGCCGGTGCGTCGAACGGCGGGAGGTCGGCCTCGATCACGATGTGACCGTCGCGGCGAAGCGTGTCGGCGAGCTGATAGAAGCTCCAGAGCGGCGAGGTGCGCGA
>JANOPP010000008.1:0-2555 GCA_031421915.1 Myxococcales bacterium
GTCGCCACCACGCCGAACGGTCGCGGTGACGCGCGGAGGATTCCGCAAAGCGGGCGGCATGACCTTCTTCGCTGGCACTACTGGTCGCGCTCTTTCTTGGCCGCGTCCACGCACTTAGCATGGATAGTCTTGCCATCCTTCGTCCAGCCTTCCGCGATCTCAACGCCGCCATTGCAGAAGTAGCAGTCCGCGAACTCGGCGTTCTTCACGGCCTTCGCGGCGCTCGGCTTCGTGGTTGCGACAGGGGCCGCGCCACCTTTCGACCACACCGCGAGCGCGCGGCCGAGGGCTTCATCGACCGGCTTGCCCCTCGGAACCATCGTGTCGAACGGCTCGCGCATCTCACTTGCGTCAAGATCTGGGACGCCCTTTGAGTTGGGTGGCAGGATGAGCGTGAAAATCGTCTCGAATGTGATGCGTCCAGCGATAGGCTGCCACCCGAGGTTCACTGGATCCGCGCCCTTCACGATCTTGATGCGCTCCTTCGCTCGGAACGCGAGCACGACTGGGCAGTTGAGCCCGAGGAGCGAGTAGATCATCTTGTTCTCGGCATCCTTCGGCTTGATCCACGCCGTCCAAGTGCATCTCTCGCGCTTCTTGTAGTCCTGCCCAGCCATTCGGTCAAGCTCGGCTTCATGCCAATCGAGCAACCCACCGGGTCCGTCATGAGCGTGACTGCCGCTGTCGATGACGAGCACGGCAGGCTTGATCTTCTTCGCCTCCTCGATTGCCTCCGCGTACCGCAACGGAGAGAACGGCGCTTCGAGATCCACTCCAATATAGGTGAACCGATCCGCGTAGATGCGCCCCAGCGCGCCTTCCGTGTTGATCACAGCGATGGCGCCACCACCAGCGAGCCCCGTGGCGAGACGCAGGGCGCTCATCGTCTTGCCGGACTTCGTTGGTCCTGCGATGCCAACTATGATCGGCGTTTCGGATCTAGAGACCGGCCGAAACGTGAAACTCATACTACATGCCTCCATCTCACACCTGTCATCACGCTCCATAGCGTGACGCGGGTGATTCCGTACTTCTTCAAGAGTGGCCCGATGGTGCCCTTCTTGAATCGCTTGCCTCCAGTGCTGCGCGGTAACGTCGGGATGAGGGCGCGAATTTCTGACACCTGCTCCTCGGTCAGTGTTGATTGGCCGTTGCGGCTGCCTATGTTGGCACGACCATGCGCGACCTTATCGCGCTCGTTCTCGGCGACGGTGGCCCACCTGAGATTGCATGGCCGGTTGTCCGCAGGATCCCCATTCGCATGGGCCGCGTGCATCTTTGGTGCTGGCGACGGCCCATTGAATGCCTCACACACTAGCCGATGCACGTACTTGCGCTTTCCAACGCCCCCCATCCATAGCGAGACGCTCAGATACCCGCATCTCCTCTGGTGGACGAACATCCTCAGCGGGCGGGTAGCCCCAATTCGACGGACACGCCCGGCATTGCTGACCTCGTATGGCCAGCCAGCGACGTGGCGCCATTCCTCCAGACTCACGCCTTCCTCGCCTTCCGCCAGTAGGGCGAGCCGCACTTGGCGCAGCGGAGCGGGGCATCCTTCGACTTGCCGATCCACTGGTGGAGGCAGCGGAGACATTTCCAGACGGGCAGATTGACCATGCGGGACACTGTATCAGCGCCCTGTATCAGTGTCAACGCTCACGGCTTCCGCCGCGAGGATGCGCGGGCAGCCTTCAATCCCCAGATGCGCTCACTAAGAGCCTGGACGGCCTTCGATTCCGCGATGCGCTGGTCGAGTGGTGTCGTCATGGACGACTGCCGGTCGGATGGAGTCTGCGAGGTGAACCCCGCCCCCTTGTTCTCCTGGAACGTGCGGGCGTAGGCCCTGGAGGCGCGTCCGAGCCTGACCGCCGAGGGCGACGGGAGGTCGAGCACGACGCCGAACGCGGCAACGCGGGTCTCTCGCTCGCTTGGGGGGATGTACTGCGGGGGCTTATTGAACCCCTTGCCGAGCGGGGTGTGGCAGTAGCCTGAGTGCCCGAGCTTCTCCACGCAGCGGATGGTGCCGTCAACCTGCTGGCAGAGGCCGTCGCCCACTGGCGCGACTTGGGTGATGTCCGTCACGGGCCGGTAGCGGATGAACGCCACCTTGGTTGTCCCGTGAGCGAGAACTAGTGACGCCTCGACCATGCTGGGCTGAGGCATCGAGAGGTCCATGCGGTGGTTGGCTCCGCACTCCGCGCCATTCCTGTCGTTGTGGCAGACAAGGTGCCACGGCTTCCGAAGTTGCGCCTCGCTGGTGCGGAACCCGAGGTGCTGGTCGCAGCGCAGACAAGAGAACTCGCCGCACACGTCAACAGGGACGGGCGTTGGCGACGAGCCGTGGATGGCGATGCCCGTGATGTACCCGGCAGCCTCTCGCTTCATCCGGCAGTAGCCGCACGCAGCAATCGCGTCCGCGCGGGAAGGGCGCGGCGCGCAAGGCTTGACGGGGAGCCTGACGTGTTGCCCGCAGGCGCCACAGGGGACCGTGAACAGCACGTCCCAATTCGAGTCCGGGTCCGGCAGGTCGGTCGCCTGCCGCATCATCGTGT
>JANOPP010000009.1:0-4373 GCA_031421915.1 Myxococcales bacterium
ACACCCTTCGCATCGGTGGCGATACTCGAGAAGTTGGCGCTGTTGAAGATCGCGCTCTGCAGGGCTCCGGCCTTGAGCTCGGTGCCGATCAGCAGATAGCCGATGATGACTTCCTGGGCGTCGCGCAGCGCCGTGACGGAAACCACCGCGGGAAACCGACTCCCATCCTTGCGGATGTACGTCAGCTCGTAGATGTCCTCGATCCCGCGCGAGGCCTTGAACACCAGCGCCTCGAACCCTGGCGTGATCGGAGTGCCGAGCTCGGCGCTCAGTGTCTTGGCGCGGGCGATGACTTCCTGCGGATCGGAGATGTCCGCCGGCGTGATCTTGTTCACCACGTCGGCGGCCGTGTAGCCGAGCATTCGTTGGGCGCCGACGTTGAAGATCTGGATCACACCCTTTGCGTCGGTCGCGATGCTGGAGAAGTTGGCGCTGTTGAAGATCGCGCTCTGCAGCGCGCCCGCCTTGAGCAGAGCCTCCTCGGCCTGCTTCTGCGCCGTAACATCGCGGGCAGCCGCGAAGACACCGAGAACTTGGCCGCCCACGTCCTTGTAGACTGACGCGTTGTAGAGCACATCGGTGAGCTTGCCGTCGGTGTGACGGATGGTGAGTGGATAGTCGGTGACGAACCCTTCCTCGAACACCCGCTTGTAGCCTTCTCCGGCTTTGTCTGGCTCCGTGAAGTAGTCCGAGAAGTCGGCGCCGATCAGCTTGTCCCGGGAGACACCCGTGACCATGATCGTGGCCTTGTTGACGTCGGTGATCTTGCCTTTCGGGCTGATGGTCACCAGCGGGTCCAGCGACGCCTCGATGAGGCTGCGGGCATACTGCGAGGCTTGCTTCTGGGCCGTCACATCGCGAGCCGCAGCAAACACACCCAGGACGTCACCTCCTGCGTCCTTGTAGACCGAGGCGTTGTACAAGACGTCCGTCTCGCGACCATCCTTGTGACGAATCGTGAGCGGATAGTCGGTCACGAAGCCGTTCGCGAACACCTGCTTGTAGCCTTCTCGCGAATCCTCCGGCTTGGTGAAGTAGTCCGAAAAGTCGGTTCCGATGAGCTTCTCGCGGACTACGCCAGTGACCTTGATGGTGGCTTCGTTGACGTCGGTGATCTTGCCCGTAGGGCTGATCGTCACGAGCGGATCCAGACTCGCTTCGATCAGACTTCGGACGTACTGCGACGCCTGCTTCTGTGACGTCATGTCGCGAATCGTGGCGACGACCAGAATCCCGTCCGCGGTCTCGAGCGGAGTCAGGCTGACTTCGACCGGAAACTCCGTCCCATCCGAGCGCACGCCAAACAGCTCGACGCCCTTGCCCATCGCCCGGGCCCCCGCCTTGGGTGTCGTGAAGTAGTGGGCGCGGTGATCGGGATGCCGACTCCGGAACCTTTCGGGGACAAGCACCTCCACGGCGTTTCCGACGAGGCGTTCCCGGTCGTAGCCGAACAGCCGTTCGGTCTGCGCATTGACCAGGTTGATCAGCCCATCTTGGCCAACCACGACAATGGCGTCCGGCGCGGTCTCCAGGAATCCGTCGAACCGCTTCTCGAGCCGTCTTCTCTCGCTGATATCGCGAGCAAACGTCGACGCTCCCGTGATCTCGCCATTCGCGCCGAGGATCGGGGAGATGGTCAGAGAAACAGCACACGTCGTACCGTCCTTTCGGACGCGCATCGTCTCGTAGTGCTCGACTCGCTCCCCGCGCCGGATCTTGTCGAGGATGATGCCCATCTCATCCGGACGGTCGCGATCACTCAGGAGAGAGATTGGCTTGCCAACGACCTCGTTCGCCTCGTATCCGTAGATCCGGTGGGCGGCGTCGTTCCAGCTCGTGATGATGCCGAGAAGGTCCTTGCTGATGACCGCGTCGTCCGACGAATGGACGATGGCGGCGAGCAGTTCGTCGTTCTCTGACGTCGGCCTCGCGGTACGTTCTCGTGCATCCATGTTGATTCCTTCTTTCGCGCAGCGCGAACCTGGTTAGCGGAGTTCGGATCGATCGGCGCTCACGCCGTTGCGTCGCTAGCAGGACGTGGGCCCGGTGGCCTGCAGGGGAGACGCACCGTCACCGACGAGCCCTTGCCCAGCTCGCTCTCCACATCGATCGCCCCGCCGTGGGCCTCTACGATCTGACGCGACACGTGAAGCTCGAACCGATCGAAGATCCTCGCGAGGTCGCGAGCGTGGATCCCGGCACCGTGATCGCGCACCGAGAGGGTAGCGATGTCGGCTTCGGTGACGACGGAGACCTCGATCGACTTGCTGCCGCCGTACTTGTCCGCGTGGTCCAGAAGGCTCGTCATCAAGTTCTCGAGCAGGAGTCGATCCCAGATCCCGACGGCTCGGGTGGTCACGTGCAGCCGGAGCCCCACCGTGCTGTCTTCTTTGAGCTCGCCGCGGTGGCGATGGACCACCTCGACGGCGAGCTCCGCGAGATCCATCTCGCCAGCGTCGACCACGACGTTACCCGCGGTGATCTGGCTGAGCTTGGTCGCCAGTACCTTCAGCCGCGTCATGGCCTGCCGAACAGGCCCTATCGTGTCCTTCGTTGTCTGAACGGTCCGCTGCATCCGGTCGATCTGGATCTGCAGCCTGGAGAGTGGCTTGCGCAGCTCCTGCGACGTGATGAAGCGAAACACGGCACGATGGGCGATCGTGGCTTGGCTCGCATTGTAGAGCCGGGCACTCTCGAACATCAGCGCTGCTCTGCGCGCAAGCTCCGTGGCGAGCTCGAGGTCCTCGTCAAGGAACCGCGGCGCGTCATCGGTCCGGCCGAGCTGCAAGGTACCTCTGACCCGGCCGCGAATGACGAGGGGGACGACGAGCGTCGTGGTGCCCCGAGGGCTCGGAATCCCGCTCTCCATCACCTGCTCGATCTGCTCGACGCGCACGGACTCGACGGGGGGCTGTCCGACCTGGGCACGGTGGACGAGGTTGTCGTGCTCGCTGCGAATCTGCACCGCGCACCACGCAGCGAACTTCGGCAGTGCTGCGGCTGCCACTGCCGCCATCATCGTGTCGACGTCCAGCGAAGCGTCGGGGCTATCGCTTCCGTCTGGCTCCAGCTTCGGCGTTTCCTCATTCGCGTCGTACATGCAGGCGCGACGGTCGCGTGCATACGAGATGCTGCGCACGAGGAGGTTGGCGTCGAGATCCCCCTTCTGGAGGTAGTCATCCGCGCCCGCCGCCGTTACGCGGGCGCTCAACGCGGCGTCGAGCGAGCCGGTGAGGACGACGAGAGCCACCTCGGGCGCGGCGTTGCGGATCGCATTGACGCCCAGGAGGTCGAACGCGTCCGGCAGCGTGAGGTCGAGGAGCACGACATCGACGGCGATCGTCGCGAGCTGGTGGAGCGCGTCCTGAAGGCGCGCCACCCGGGTTACACGCCCCATCCCCGGCGCATCCGCGAAGGCGTCGAGGACGAAATCGGCACACGCATCGTCATCCTCGACGAGCAGGATGCTCGTGGCCACTGCGGCTACTTTTGTTGTCAACGCGTCATCCTGCGTGGTGCGGTCTGCGAGAACCATGCCCCCGGTACCCTTGGATCGGATCCGTCCCCTCGACTCCCAGCCTCGGCCAAGCCTCCGACCAGCAAGAGGCGCGACCGTGGCACGATCGGCCGCGCGCCCGCGCCCACCAAGCCCGAGCGCAGGCGCCCGACGAGCCTTCGCGCACACCCCTCCTCACGTTCGGCAGGAGAGCTAACGGCAGCTCATAGGTACGATCACAACCGCGTTTCTCGACGAGGAAAACAGCGGTTGAATGGCTCCGGATCGACCGGCCTCGGGGAACACGTCACAACCGGCCCGTCGTGGACGGGTCATAACCGGCCAGTTGCTCCAGGACGATGTCCTGTCGATCGGGCTCGGTCAGTCCTGCAAGTCGCCTCGTAACTTCGTTCGCCAGCTCCGTGATCCGCACGTGAGCAGATGGGTGTGGTGCAGGAGCGATCGAGCATCGCCGAGACCGCCGCGATGTCAGGTGTCCACGGTCGACCCTCAAGCGCCGAGGCCGAAGCTTTGGTTTCGTTCTCGACGTGCGTGAGTAGTGTCCACAACGATGGCACGTGGCGCGGACGTTCGTGGTGATGCGTAACCTCCCGACGTAGACCACGAGGCGCTCGCAGAAGCTCCGGAGGGCGGAATGCTCGACGGGCGCGGACCATGTTGGTGGCGGGCCTGGTGATCTCTTGTAGCCACGATGACGCGTGAAGCGCGGCCAGCGACCCATTCGCCATTGGAGGCCTCGTTTCACCACAGGTCGGACTGGTAGTGGTTGGCGTTTCGAGCGCGAGCGATCGCGCGTTCCACATGGTCGTCCCCGAAGTCGCGCCTGGCCTCGTGCAGGTTGTGGGCCTTGCACCGA
>JANOPP010000010.1:0-17292 GCA_031421915.1 Myxococcales bacterium
GCCGTACAAGACCTGCATGGATCCGACGGTGCCCGGCAAGGACGCGTTCATGCACGCGATGATCTGCGAGATCAAGGCGCGCGGGATCTGGAACATCGTCCTGACGCCGAACTACAACTCGCTGCACCGCGATCACTTCCACGTCGACCTCACGGCCGGCGCGAACACGATCAAGGGTCCGCCCGCTCCCTGACCCGGATCATGCATCACGACGTCGAGCGAGACCGAGCAGCGCCGCGCAGATCGCGGCGCACGCCCGGAAGCGCGTGGTTGTTCCACGCGCGAGCGAGAAACGGAAGTACGTCTCGATATGCCCGCGCTGAGACGGACGCAGCCGACGGCGCGGTGTAAGATCCGGGTCAAGGAGTGAACACGTCGTGCGTCGCGACGGCTGCGAACGCCTGCTTGTCCGCGCCGCCCGGAACGTAGAGCCGGCCATCGATCACGGCGGCTCCCATGCCATGACGCGGTGACACCATCGGAGTCAACGTCTCCCACGTGTTCGTCGCGGGCGTGTACGCCTCGACCTCGGAGTACACACCGGACATCGTCGCTGGATTGCCCTCGCCGCCGACGACGATGATCCGATCGCCGATCACGCCGCACGCCGTACCGCCGCGCGCGGTCGGCATCGGTGCCTTCGTCACCCAGGCGCCGCCGGGCGTGAGCTCCTCGACCGAGCCGGTGCGCGCGTTGATGTTCCCCGCGCGCCCCCCGATCACGTAGAGCTTGCCGCCGACCACCCCCCCGCAGGCGTGATCGCGGATCGCCGGCAGCGGTGGCAGAGCCGTGGTCCAGGTGCCGGTGAGCGTATCGAGCGCCGTGACCTCGGCGACCGCGCCGCTGCGCAGACCGCCCGCGACATAGATCGTCGTGCCGAGCGCGCCCACGACGGAGGCGCCGCGCTGCGTGGGTGCCGGCATCGGCGCATGCTCGGTCCACATCGCCGCGCTGCCCGCGGCGTCCCACGACCAGACGTGGCCGACGGAGTTGAAGTTGAGCGTCTCCATCGCGCCGGTGATCCAGATCGTGGTGCCGACCGTCGTGGCGTTGATGTGGTGCACCGCGCGCGGCAAGGCCGGCCCCGCCGACCACGCACACGCTGTCGGGTCGAACACCTGGACGGTGGACAGCACCGCGAGCGTCTCGTCGAAGCCGCCGAGCACGTAGAGCCTGTCGCCGACGGCGACGGTTGCCGTCTCCTGCGTCGGTCCCGTCGCGAGCGCGGGTGCGGGAGTCCAGCCCGGCGCCGACATGCACGCACCCGCCGAGTCCGCGCTGCCGTCGACGGAGCCATCGATCGTCGCCGGGGCGTCGTCACCGCAGCCGACCATCACGAGGAACACGAACCTGCGCATGCCGCATCGTGCACGACCCATCCCAGGCGGGTCCGGATTCCGCTATCCTGGCAGACTATCCGTCTTGACAGACCTTCCGTTATAACGGATGGTCGTCTACATGACGCCTCCGCCTGCGCCGGTCCTCGCCCTCGCCACCGCCCTGCTCGCGGCAGGCACGGGTTGTTCGACCGAGCAGCGGACGACCGCGAACAGCAAGGAGGTCAAGCTCCTCAACGTCTCGTACGACCCGACGCGCGAGCTCTACACCGCCGTCAACGCGGCGTTTGCGAAGCAGTGGGAAGCCAAGACCGGCCAGAAGGTCACGATCGAGCAGTCGCACGGCGGCTCCGGCAAGCAGGCGCGCGCCGTGATCGACGGCCTCGAGGCCGACGTGGTGACGCTCGCCCTCGCCTACGACATCGATGCGATCTCGAAGGCCGGCCTCATCAACCCGGACTGGGCGACTCGCCTCCCGAACAAGGCCGCGCCGTACACGTCGTCGATCGTGTTCCTCGTTCGCAAGGGCAACCCCAAGGCGATCAAGGACTGGAACGACCTCGTGAAGACCGGCGTCGAGGTGATCACGCCGAACCCGAAGACGTCTGGCGGCGCGCGCTGGAACTACCTCGCGGCGTGGGGCTACGCGCTGCAGCGGGCTGATGGCGATGCAACCAAGGCACAGGCGTTCGTCGGCGAGCTGTTCTCCCACGTTCCGGTGCTCGACTCTGGGGCACGCGGCGCGACGACCACGTTCGTCGAGCGCGGCATCGGTGACGTGCTCCTCGCATGGGAGAACGAGGCGCTGCTCGCGGTGAAGAAGATCGGCGCCGACAAGATCGAGGTCGTCGTGCCGAGCGTCACGATCCTCGCCGAGCCGCCGGTCGCCCTCGTCGACGACGTCGTCGACAAGCGCGGCACGCGCGAGGTTGCGACCGCGTACCTCCAGTTCCTGTACTCCCCGGAGGGCCAGAAGCTCGCCGCCGAGAACTTCTACCGTCCGCGCGACGCGAGCGCGGCGACCGCCGGGGCATTCCCCGACGTGAGGTTGTTCACGATCGACGATACGTTCGGTGGCTGGCAGCAGGCACAGCCCGCCCACTTCGACGACGGCGGCGTGTTCGACAAGCTCAGCCGCAGGTAGCCGGATGGCACGTCGCAGCGCGCTCCCTGGGTTCGGACTCTCGATGGGCTACACGCTCGTGTACCTGTCGTTGATCGTCCTGATCCCGCTCGCGACGCTCGCGATCAAGACCGCCGAGCTGTCATGGAGCGAGCTGTGGACGCTCGCAACCAGTGACCGCGCTCTCGCCTCCTACAAGATCACCTTCGGCAGCTCGCTTCTCGCGGCAACGATCAACGTCGTGTTCGGGACGCTCCTGGCCTGGGCGCTCGTGCGCTACGAGTTCTGGGGCAAGGGCATCGTCGACGCGATCGTCGACATGCCGTTCGCGCTGCCGACCGCGGTCTCGGGCCTCGCGCTCACGACCGTGCTCGCCCCGAACGGCTGGATCGGCCAGTTTCTCGAGCCCCTCGGCATCACGGCGGTGTTCTCGCCGCTCGGCATCACGCTCGCGCTCGTGTTCATCGGTCTGCCGTTCGTCGTCCGCACGGTGCAGCCCGTGCTCGAGGAGCTCGAGCCCGAGATCGAGGAGGCGGCGGCCGTGCTCGGCGCGACGCGGTGGCAGACGCTGGGTCGCGTGATCTTCCCGGCGCTCGCACCCGCGATGCTCACCGGCTTCGCACTCGCGTTCGCACGGGCGATCGGCGAGTACGGCTCGGTCGTCTTCATCGCAGGCAACAGGCAGTACGAGACCGAGATCACCCCGCTGCTGATCATGTCGCGGCTCGAGGAGTACGACTACCCGGGCGCGACCGCGCTCGCGCTCGTGATGCTGCTGGTGTCGTTCTCGATGCTGCTCGCGATCAACAGCCTCGGCGCGTGGACGCGCCGGCGCGCGGGGCATGTATGAGCCTCGAGCGCGCCGTCGTCCTTCCCCCGCCTCGGCGCGCCGCGACGACGGAGCCCGCGTGGGTCCGCCGCACCGTGATTGGCGTCGGCGTCACGTTCCTCGGGTTGTTCGTGCTGGTGCCGCTCGCGGCCGTGCTGTCGGCGGCGCTGTCACATGGCGCCGCCGCGTATGGCCGCGCGATCAGCGACCCGGCGGCGCTGCGCGCCCTGAAGCTGACGCTGATCGCCGCGGCGATCGCCGTTCCGCTCAACCTGGTATTCGGCGTCGCCGCGTCATGGGCGATCGCGCGGTTCCGGTTCCGCGGCCGCTCGCTCCTGATCACGCTGATCGACCTGCCGCTCGCGGTGTCACCCGTGATCGCCGGGATGGTGTTCGTGCTCCTGTTCGGCTCGCACGGCCTGTTCGGACCGTGGCTCCAGGCCCACGGCTACCGCGTGATCTTCGCGCTGCCCGGCATCGTCCTCGCAACCACGTTCGTGACGTTCCCGTTTGTCGCGCGCGAGCTGATCCCGCTCATGGAGGCGCAGGGCGGAGAGGAAGAGGAAGCCGCGATGGTGCTCGGCGCCAGCGGCTGGCAGATGTTCGTGCGAATCACGCTGCCCAAGATCAAGTGGGGCCTCCTCTACGGCGTGGTGCTGTGCACCGCGCGCGCGATGGGAGAGTTTGGCGCCGTGTCGGTCGTCTCGGGCAACGTGCGTGGCCGCACGAGCACGCTGCCGCTCCAGGTCGAGATCCTCTACAACGAGTACGAGTACCAGGCCGCGTTCGCGGTGGCCTCGCTTCTCGTGATCATCGGCATCGTCAGCCTGATCGCGCGGCGCGTGATCGGCGCGCGAGTGAGTCGCTCGAAGTTGGAGACACCATGATCACCGTCGACTCGATCACCAAGCGCTTCGGTTCCTTCACAGCCCTCGACAACGTCAGTCTCGAGGTCCCGAGCGGCGCGCTGGTCGCCCTGCTCGGCCCGTCGGGCTCCGGCAAGACCTCACTGCTCCGGATCCTCTCGGGGCTCGAACAACCCGACACGGGAACCACGCTCCTCGACGGCGTCGACCTCGGCTCGCAGTCCGCCCGCCAGCGCAACGTCGGCCTCGTGTTCCAGCACTACGCACTGTTCCGCCATCTCGACGTGTTCGAGAACGTCGCGTTCGCGCTCCGGGTCCGCAAGACGCCGAACGACATCGTCAACACGCGCGTGAAGGAGCTCCTCCAGCTGATCCAGCTCGAGGGGCTCGGTCGCCGCTTGCCGTCGCAGCTCTCCGGCGGTCAGCGCCAGCGCGTCGCACTCGCCCGCGCCCTCGCCGCTCGCCCGCGCGTCCTCCTGCTCGACGAGCCGTTCGGCGCCCTCGACGCGCAGGTCCGCGCCGAGCTGCGGTCGTGGCTGCGCCGGCTGCACGACGAGATCCACCTGACGACCGTGTTCGTCACCCACGATCAGGACGAAGCGTTCGAGGTCGCGGATCGCGTCGTCGTGATGAACCACGGCAAGATCGAACAGGTCGGCACGCCGACCGAGGTGTTCGCGGACCCCGCGAATGACTTCGTGATGCGGTTCCTGGGGCACGTCAACGTGCTCGAAGCGCAGCTCGACACCGGTCGCGCTCGCGTCGGCGACGTGGTCGTGGAGCTCGTTGGTCACGAAGAAGCGCAGCCCCGCTCGGGCCGCGTCTACGTGCGTCCGCACGAGGTCGAGATCGGGCGCAAGCAGACCGCCGGTGCGTTCCCGGCGCGCGTCCTCCGGGTCACGCCCCTCGGCGGGGGCATCAAGATCGAGCTCACTGCGCCGTCGCTCGGCTCGAACCTGCGCGCGGACCTCGACTGGGAGCGCGGCACCGCTCTCGGCCTACGCGACGGGGACGACGTCTTTCTCTCCCTCCGTCGCGCCCGCGTGTTCGCGCACGCCGCCTAGAATTGGGTCCGGCCACGCTTACGCCGCGTCGAGTCGGAGCGGCCGGATCGTCGCGCGTCGTATCAGTCGTCGTGTCGGAGCGACTGGACATCAACATCTGCGTGAGTCGGCTCGTCATCGCGCGTGACCGGCCGCTCGTTGAGCGTCGGCGGCTCAGCGATCGACAGGTGTGTGGTCACCGGCGCGTCCACGAAGCGACGCCCCGACTCCGACGCCTGCCGGACCGATCCTTCCGCGAGGCGCGGATCGACGGCGAGGTCGCGCGTCGACAGCCGGAACGCGGTCTCCTCGTCCTCTTCGGAGATCGCACGCGGGATCGGCCGGGGCACCGGGCGAGCCACCGGGATCAGGCTGTGCTTCCACGCGGCAACGTCCGCCGGTCCCTCGCGAAACCGCCGGCGGCTCGCATCGAGCGCGCCGCGCATGTCCGACGCCGACTCCCACCGGTTCTCGCGATCGCGGGCGAGCGCCTTGAGGATGATCGCGTCGAGCTCCGGTGGACAGCTCTCGTTGTGCGCCGACGGCGGACCGACGTCACCCTTGCGCACCTTCGTGATCAGCTCGTACTCGCTCTGGCCGCGGAACAGGCGGCGCCCGGCGATCAGCTCCCAGGCGATCACACCGAGCGAGAACAGATCGGTCCGCGCATCGATCGAGGTGCCCGACAGCGCCTCGACGGACATGTAGCCGAGCTTGCCTTTGACCATGCCCGTGTTCGTCATGAACTTGCCGGACATCGCCTTGGCGACGCCGAAGTCGATGATCTTGATCCGGCCCTCGTCGGTGATGATCAAGTTCGACGGCGTCAGGTCGCGGTGCACGATGTTGAGCGCCTGTCCGTACACACCACGTCCGCGGTTCGCATAGTGAAGCGCGTCGCACAGCTCGGCGACCAGCGCGACGACCACGCCGATCGGCGTCGACACCTTCGTCCGACCACCTGCCTTCATCAGCGAGACGAGCGTCGCCCCGCGCACGAGCTCCATCGCGATGAAGTACGTGCCCTCCTCTTTGCCGAGCTCGAGGATGTGGACGATGTTCGGATGGTCGAGCTGCGCCGCGAGCTTGGCCTCGCGGATGAAGTCCTCGTTGAACTGTCGGTCATCCGCGAGCTGCGGCAGCAGGCGCTTCAGCGCGACCTCGCGTACGACACCCGCTCCGATCGGAATCGAAGCGCGATGCACGGTTGCCATGCCCCCTGCACCGAGGCACTCGTACACGGTGTACGGACCGAACCGCTCCCCCACGAGCTTCATGCTGCCACGAGGTGCAGACCGGTCGCGATGTAGGTCCTACGGGATGTACTCGACGCCGATCGACGGGAACACGGGCAGACCATTGGTATAGCTGCGCATCGAGAAGTCCGAGTTGTACGTGATGCCCTCCGCGTTGTGTCGGTTGGTCACGTTCTGGACGTCGATGTAGAGGTTGATGACGCCCCAGGATCGGCGCCACGCGTGGTCGAGTCGGAGGTCGAGCTGGAAGAACGCAGGGAGCCGCTCCGACAGCAGCGGTCCATCGATCGCTCTCCAGTCTCCATCGGCATCCTGCACCGCGCTCGCGACTGGCGTGAACGGGTTTCCACTCGCGAACCGGAACCGACCTCCGACGCGCCAGCCCGCGCCGAGCGCCGTCGTCGCGAGCACCGTCACTGTATGGGGCTGATCGAGGATGTACGGGTACCACTCGGGACCCCGCACCGGGTTCTGGCGAAACGACCGCGAGTACGTGTACGCGATCCAGCCCTGCCACGTGCCGGCGTTCTTGCGTGCGATGAGCTCGAGCCCGTGCGCCCGCCCCTTCCCGATCGCTTCGCGATAGCTATACGAGCCGAACTGCGAGTCGACGAGGTCGCGGCTGATCGCGAGCAGACCACCGGACTCCGTGCCGCCATTGTCCGAGATCGGCGTCGCCGCGCTGACCGCATCGACGGGGAGCTGGCGCAGATCCTGGTAGTAGACGGTCGCCGAGAGCTCCTTGTCGTCGCCGATGATCGTCTTCGCGCCGACCGCGACCTGCGCAGCCTTCGAGCCGAGCATCGGCGTCTGCCGCATGAAGATCGGATCGAGATCCGTGATCAGCGGCGGCGCGTGATAGATGCCGATCGACTGGGTCAACGTGATGCCGTGCGGCAGCGACTCGTTGACGAGCAGCCGCGGATCCAGCGTCCACTGATCGGAGATCCCGAAGTGATCCGCGCGCAGGCCGGGACGCAGCTCGATGCGCTCGTTCGCGACAAACCACGACTGCTCGATCCAGCCACCGACATCCGCGGTCCATCGGCGCAGTCGCCGCTCGATCGCCATGTCGGGCGTCGGGTTACCGGGGTACGGCGGCGGCGTGTTGAGCATGGTGTACGCGTGGCGCGACGTCCCGCCGTCGAAGCCGAACGACAGCGTCCCCCTGGCGAACGGCGTCGCGACCTCGCTCCGCACCGAGAAGGGGATTGTCGTGCGGTGCATCCCCTTGTCGGTGTCCTCGTGGTTCGCACGACCGTTGACGTCATCGATGCCGACCGACGGCACGATCGTCAGCGACGTCGCGCCGAACACGCCGCGATAGCGTGCACCGAGCCGCGCGAATCGCGACGTGTACGAGAAGCTCTTCACGTTGCTCGTGTTGATGCCGCCGCTGTCCATGTCGGCGGGATCGTGTGCGAGAGTGAGCTTGTCGTCGGAGGCGAACAGGATCGCCATCCACCTGCCGTCACCGGACTCCCAGCGCACCTGCGCGTCGCCGTACCGCGGCGACAGATCACCGGCGAGATCGACCGCCTTCTGGATCGCGTCGAAGTACGACCGCCGCGCGCCGATCAGCCAGCTCCCCTTCAGCGGTCCCGGTCCCTCGGCGAGGACCGCCGCGTGGATCAGGCTGACCTCGGCGCCGGCACGCCATCGATCCGCGCGCCCCGTGCGTGAGGTCACCACGGCGACCCCACCGAGACCACGCCCGTAGCGAACACTCGAACCACCGGGTTCGAGCGTCAGCTCGTCGACGGCGCCGGTCGGCAAGAACGAGGCGAGCCCACCGAAGTGATAGAGCAGAGGCACCTCGATCCCGTCGAGGTAGACCTTGGTGTCGCGCGGTGCGGTGCCACGCAGCGCGAGCCCGCCGAGCCCGAACGGCGTGCGTGCGATACCCGGCAAGCTCTGCAGCGCGCGCAGTGCGTCGTTGCCGGCGCCGGGCTGGTTGCGGATCTGCGTGGTGTCGAGGTGGAGAGGTGGTCCGCTCGGCACGCGTCCGCTCACGTGGATCAGCTCGCCGCCCGCGGCATCGGGCTGCATCCGGATCTTCAGCGCATCACCGACGCGCGCGGATCCGAAGTACGCGCGATAGCCATCCGCGATCACGACGACGTCGAGCCGACCGAACGGTACATCGACGATCCGGAACGCCCCGTTGTCATCCGTGCCGGCCTCGCCGACCCCGACCGAGACGAGGGCGCCCACCACCGGCTGGCCCGTCCCGTCGTCGAGGATCACGCCCTCGACAGCGCGCTCCGCATGCGCGACGCCGGGCGCAACGATCGCGATCGCGATCGTCGTCCACGCGATCGCGCGCGATGTCATCCGCACATGGTAGCGGTGATAGGCTGTCCATTCCATGGCACCCGAACTGACGCTCTATGGCGAATCGAGCTGGATGAGTCCTTGGTGCTTCCACGCGATGGTCGCGCTCGAGGAGAAGAAGCTCTCGTACAAGCTCGAGGTCCTGCCGCTTCCGATTCCGGAGGCAACGAAGGCCAAGCTCGCGGCCAAGGCGATCCTCGGCAAGGTGCCGATCCTCGTCCACGACGGCCACTGGATCAGCGAGTCAATGGCGATCTCGGAGTACGTCGCCGAGGAGTTTCCGTCGTCGGAGGGTTACCCGCGGCTGTTCCCGTCGAACCTCGTCGAGCGCGCGCGAGCGCGCCAGGTGATGTCGTGGCTCCGGACGAGCCTCCTGGGCCTTCGCTCCGATCGACCGACGACGAACGTGTTCGGCCGTCCGACGGTTCGCGGACTGACCGAGAAGGGCAAGCTCGACGCCGAGGAGTTACTCCGGGTCGCGAGCGCGCTGATCGCACCGGGGCGCACGCAGATGTTCGCAGAGTGGTCGATCGCTGACGCCGACATGGCGCTCGCGCTGATGCGGATGATCGGCAGCCAGGACCCGATACCCGAGCACCTGGTGCAGTACGCGCTCGCGCAGTGGGATCGCCGCAGCGTGAAGCGCTACATCGCGCACGTACCGACCGCACCTTGACCGAATCGCCATTGACACAGTTCGACAACTGTCGTACTGATGCGTCGTGCCCAAGGACGACGTCGACCGCCTCGCGCGGATGTTCAAGGCGCTCAGCAATCCCAACCGGCTGAGGTTGTTCATGAACCTGCTCGAGGAGAGCAAGCTCGACCTCGCCAAGGGTCGCGTCCACGACTGCTTCCTCGTCAAGCTGCTCGGCGGCCTCGAGCTCGGCGCCCCGACGGTCTCGCACCACGTGAAGGAGCTCGCCGACGCTGGCTTGATCCACACGCAGCGCGAGGGCAAGCAGCTGATCTGCTCGGTCGACCCCGAAGGTCTCGCCGAGCTCCGCGCCGCACTCACGACTTCGCACTGAGCCCAGCCGCGCTCGAAACGCGGCTTCTTTCACGCCTTTACAGTTCGACACTTCTGAAACTATCAACCAGGAACCTGCCATGACCGCAACGCACCAAGACATCGTCATCGAGAAGTTCGGCCCTGCGTCCTCCCTCGTGCTTCGCGATCTCGCGCCACGCGCGCCCGGCGACGACGAGGTCTCGATCGACGTCGCGTTCTCCGGCGTGAACTTCGCCGATGTCCAGATGCGGATCGGCCTGTACCCCGACGCTCCGAAGAAGCCGTTCGTCCCCGGCTACGAGGTCAGCGGCACGATCACGGCGATCGGCAAGAACGTGAAAGAGCTCGCGGTCGGTGATCGCGTGGTGGCCGGCACGTACTTCGGTGGCTACGCGTCGCAGGTCACGATCCCCGCGCACCAGGTCTTCAAGCTGCCGCCCGCGTACGACCTCGCGGCGGGCGCTGCCCTGCCCGTCGCCTACTTCACCGCGCAGCTCGCGGTGTTCGAGATGGCCCGCGTGCGCAAAGGTGACCGCGTCCTGATCGAGTGCGCGACCGGCGGCGTCGGTGTGCTCGCGATGCAGATGGCCCACCACGTTGGAGCCGAGGTCACGGGCCTCACGACGAGCGCGCACAAGAAGGCGTTCATCGAGAGCCACGGCGCGACCGCGTACACGCTCGACGAGTTCCGCGCCGACGACTCGCTGCGCGGCTACGACTTCATCCTCAACTCGTCCGGCGGTGGTTCGATCCAGTGGCAGCGCAAGCGGCTCCAGATGACGGGTCGCATGGTCTGCATCGGCATGTCGTCGGGCGTCAAGGACGGTAAGCGCAACCTCTTCCGCGTGGCGAAGGCGCTCGTGCAGATGCCGCGGATCAGCGTGATCAAGCTGTTCAACGACAACAGCGGCATCTATGCGCTCAACGCGCTGCACGTCCTCCGCGATCCGCAGTGGATCGCGAAGCTCACGAAGTCGATGACGACGATCGAGCAGATGCACCTCGCGCCACACGTCGGCAAGGTATTCGCCGCCTCGGACGTCGCGTCAGCGCATGCGTTCCTCGAGACCAAGCAGGCGACCGGCAAGGTCCTGCTGTCCTGGAACGGCAACTAGCGCTTCGGTTCGGGCGCCGGCTCGGGCTCGGGCGACGGGCCCGCCTGGACGAGCGCGCCGTTCTCGGTGAGGTAGCGGTGGCCGCACTTGTCGCAGCGGTAGTACGGCCCCGACTCGACCGCGCCGGGCCTGAGGCGGACGCGCAGCTCGGTGAGCGTCTTCCCGCAGTGCGGACACTTCTCCGAGCGGAAGAGGTTCTTCAGCTTGTCGAGCACTAGAAGATCACGGGTGCGGAGGTCGTGACCGCGGCGCCCCACCACGCGGGGCCGTTGCCCTGGACGAGCGTTCCGACGCCGGTGTTCGGATCGATCGTGATGAACTGACCGCTCGCGGTGAAGCCGAAGATCTTGTCCTTCCAGTACGCGACGCCCCAGATGTCGGAGAACCCGATGCTGGAGCCGACGGCGGTCGCCGCGAACGACTGCGGCGCGAGCCGGACGAGCCGATCGTCAGAGAACCCATTATCGGCGGTCTGCACGGTGCCGAAGTTCTTCACGGCGACGAGGTCGCCGCTCGATGCAAAGCTGCCCATGTTGCCGATCGAGGTCGCCTGCCCCGTCGTCGGATCGATCTTGGTGACGACGCCGTCCGAGTTGCGCGTGCCGACGAGGATGTCGTCGCCGGTCTGTCCGACCATGTCGGCCGGGATGAACGACAGGCCGTTGAACCCGCCCGAGAGGCCCGTCGCGATCCGCGTCGCGACGGCGTTGGTGACATCGATGCGATAGACCGCCGTCATCGACACGCCGATCATCAGGCCGGTCTTGTTGATCGCGATGTCGGTCATCGAATCGGAGCCGTTCGACCACCCGAAGTTCCCGATCATCGTGATCGCGAGCGTGTCGGGGTCCACCTTGTAGAGCGCCGACGACGTGTGCGCGTAGACATTGGTGACGGACACGTCGTTCGAGCCGCCGCCGTCGCCGCTCGGGGGAGCGTCGACGCCACCACCTGTATCATCGCCGCTGTCGCGGCCCGATGGTCCACACGCGGCGCATACGACGAACGCGATGATCCCGAGGTTCCTCATCGCGCGGGAACATACGCCGTTGCGCGGGCGTGGGGGCCCGAAAATAGCTGCGCCGCCCGTGGGACCTGGTCCCCTGGGGCGGCGCGGCAAGGATAGCGACGGGTCGGGTCTAGCTCACAGCGGCGGCGGGCTCGCGAGGCACGCCTGGAGGTCGGCGTCCTGGGTCCAGCCGCACTGGTTGTTGCTCTGCCGCTCGCAGGTCGCGGTCGGCGCGCGATAGCAGGCGTACTCCGCGCGGAACTCGCAGGTGCTGATCACGCCGTCGTTGTCCGAACAGACCTGGCCCGAGCAGCCACCGATGAAGCAGCCGTCCTCGACCGAGGGGCCCGTCGGCTCCGGCGCGAGGTTGGTGAGGTTGCGGTACGCCTGGGTCGCGGTGCGGCCCTTGCCAGCACGGCCGCCGATCTTGAACGAGTAGCGGTCGCCGGCGACGATGATGCCGCCTGGGGCGACGTAGTCGTTGACGAGGCCTTCGATCGCCGCGTCGGTGTACTCGCCTGCGCCGAAGTCGACGTCCGCGATGTTCGCGGTGCGCGACGCGTTGAGCGCTTTCTCGGTCAGGCTCGGGCACGGCGCCGCGATGCAGCGGATGCCGTTCTGGAACACCTTGGCGAACACGCCGTCGGAGACGCCCTCGCCCTGTGCGAGCCACGCCTCGGTGACGATGAAGCGGCCGAGGTTCGGCATCGGGGTGGTCAGGTTCTTGGGAGCGAACCGGCCGCGAACGATAGCGTGAACGCCATCACCGACGGACGCGGCCTTGGTGCGGAGCTCGTCCTGCTGCTCGAGCGACAGACCGGACTGCGAGAAGTCGAGCTCGGGCGCGTAGCACGACTCGCCGCTCGTTCCGTTGTGGCACTTCGTCGACGACGCGTTGAGGCGATCGAGGTGGTGACCACCGCACAGTGGATAGATGCAGCGACGCGCGTCGAAGGTGATCGAGAAGTACGTCGACACCCCGTTGACCGAGTCGGACTTGCCGTCGACCGAGTCCTCGGACTCGGCCTCACCGGCGAGCTCGTCGGGCTCCGAGGTGGAACAGGCGGAAGCGAACGTGAGCGCGAACAGCGGCACGGCCGCGAGGGTCAGATTGCGAAGGATCATGATCTCGAGCTCCAGGTAAGCGAACGATTGATGCAGCGCGTCCAAGCACGAAGCGCACCACCCGGATACCCGAGCGATCCCAGCGAGACTGCTGCACTTGATCGCGACAGCACGCCTTGTCGCAGTGGCTTACCGAGGAGCCGTTCGCGCCAACGTGGCGCACCATGATCTGGGGGCCTCGTGACCCAGGATCACGTCGCGTCGGCAGCGCAGCGGAAGCCGACGATCACGTGACGGATCGACTTCGCGCGGCCGTGGCCCGCCGCGCCGCGCCCGACGCCGGCGAAGTCCTCCCACGAGGAACCCTTCACCAGCATCTTCCCGGAGTCGGGTGCTGGCGTCGCGGTCCACTGGAACACGTTGCCCGCGAGCTCGAGCGCACCGTACGGGCTCGCACCGACGGTGTGAGTCCCGACCGGCAGGGTATCGCGCGGACCACCGACACCGCTGTTGAGCTTGCTCGCCTCGAACGCGTTGCCCCACGGATACGAGAAGCCACCGTCACCCCGCGCCGCCTTCTCGAATTCGTGCGCGGTCAGGAGCCGCCGCTTGTCGCCCGCGAGCTCGCCACGCCACGCGCAGTAGCGATCAGCCTCGTCCCACGTGACGAGCACGACGGGATGATCCTCGCGACCGGCGGGCGGCCGACCATCGCGCCAGACGAAGCGCGCGACCTCGCTTGCGTAGTCTTGCGTGAAGCCCTGGGCCTTCCACATGGCCGCATCGATCGCGAGCGGCGCCGCGAGTCCCGCGGTGACGTACTCGGCGAACTGCGACTGCGTCACCGGCATCAGATCGATCCGGAACGCCTTCATCTGCTCGACGTGGCGATCCTCCTCGCGATCGAACCACTTGTTCCCGCGCGCGACATCGGTCCCTGCGGTCGACAGGTAGTCGTCGTACGCCTGCGCGCGCTCCTCGGGCGTCGAGCCCGCGACGTACTGCCCCGCAGGCACCGTCACCATCCGTGAGTCGGCGGCAAGCGAGAGCGGCGCATGGGCGGCGCTCGGATGAGCCACCGGCGGCGGCGGCGCGCCGCACGCACACGCGATCGCGAGGATGAGAGAGCGGATCATGGGGTCGACTTCTGGTTCGCGATCGCGTCGGCGAGGATCCGCGCGAGCTCGGGAAGGTACTCTGGATCCGCGTGGAGGGCGGTCCCGTCGAGCTCCGGTACCGCGATCGCGGGAGTCAGCCGCGCGATCGCGCCCGCCTGATCACGCAGGATGCGTACCCGGAGCACGCTCTCGCGGAGATCCACGTGAACGACCGACGAGAACACGACACCAGCATCTGCGCGCATCACCGACGTCGCGAACAGGTAGCGACCATCGCGCGACCACACCGGGCCGCTCTCCTCGGTCATCGGCAACGGCGTCGCGAGCACGGGCGTTGCGAGCTCGCTGCCGCGCGCCATGCGCCACAGCTCCGAGGTTGGCGCCCCCTCGTGCAGCACGGGCCGCGCGAACGCGATCGTCGCGCCATCCGGTGACAGCGCCGGCGTCGCGTCGGCGGGACCGCTGGTCAGCACGTGGATCGTTCCGTCCGGGCGGCGCTCCTCCAGCCGACTCTCGACGGTCCGCTCGCCGGTCGGCGTGACTGCCGCGTAGATCACCGTGCCATCGGCAGCAACCGTCGGTGTGATCTCGTGACTCGTGGCCGACGTGAGCTGCTCGAGGTCGCCCGTCGCACGGCCATTCGCGATCGCGAGACGGAAGAGATCGAAGTCGCCGCCGTCGCGCGTCGAGGCGAACACGATCGCGCGACCATCCGGTGTCCACGTCGGGTGACTGTCGATCGCGGCGCCCGTCGTCAGCGCGATCGGCGTTGCCTCGACCCCCAGCGGCGCGATCCACAGACTCGTCTCGTCGAGCGGCCGGCCGCGACTCGACGCGAACACGATCCACGCTCGATCGGGCGAGATCGCTGGATGCGAGTCGCGCACGATACCCGCCGCCGGCGCGATCAGGACGAGCTGGCGATCACCGCGCTCGTCGATCGCGACGAGACGGGTGCCACTCGGTCCGCGCTCGGACGCGACGATCGCGATCCGTTCGGACGGGGCCGGCGCTTCCACCGGCGGAGGTCGCGCACCGCATGCGAGCGCGACCAGAGCTACGATCGACGCAAACGCTCGAACCAGCTACTTCTTCTCTACAGCCGCAGGAGCCTTCTTGTCGGAGTCCTTCTTCGTCAGGTTGGACATGTTCATGTCCTTGCCGAGATCCGAGTGGACGGGCTCGACGCCGGCGTAGATGCCGACCATGAACACGAACACGATCGCTCCGGCGATGCCGCCGAACAGCCACGCCTTCTTCTGCGACTCGGCAGCGCGCTGCTCGTACACCACGAAGGACTGCTCTTGATCGCGCGGCCAGGATGAAAAATCAGAGAAGCTCATGGGACCTCCGGGGTACTCAACGATCTTTAGAGGGAAAGCGTAAACCGTGCAATCTCGCGGCGCATCCGGGTGTCTGATCCGTTGGAAGCGATGTGCTTCGGGCCCGGACAGGCCTTCACAGGGCGGTATGACACCAGGGTCGAGATTCGGTTCCCAGTTCTTGCTCGGTTTCCTCCTCCCCATGATCTCGGGGGGTTGCGGATCCCGTAGCGAGGCCGACCCCGCTCCAGCCACCCGAAGCGCACCGATCGCAACCCCTGCCGCGATGCAGCATCAGCCTGGCGTGGCTCCGGAGACGTGTCTGGGTGTTGCCGACACGGGGATCTGGTCCGATCTCGACGACAAGGTCCAGGTCGCCCTGCCCGCCGCGGGCCGCGAGCGCGTCAGCGCGACGGTCGACGGCACGAGGAAGCTGCTGGTCCTCTCGATCGACGGGTTCCCGCGCAAGAGTTATCCGCTGACCGGGACGTCGACGCTGACCGTCGGTGTTCACTCGTTCGCGCTGCGGCCCGGGGATCGCGCCGAGCTCGAGCCCCTCCTGACCGCGGAGCGCACGACATCGGCGACCGCGAAGGGCGATGCGGATCGCGACGGGATCCCCGACGCACTCGACATCCTGATCGGCGCGAAGAAGACGGTCCTCAACGGCGACGCGTACACCGAGGGCTACGTCACGATCAAATTCCCGATGGGCGACGTGCCGCGCGAAATGGGCGTGTGTACCGACGTCGTGATCCGCGCCGTGCGCAACGCCGGCGTCGATCTGCAGAAGGCGCTCCACGACGACATCAAGCGCGCGCCGCGCTCGTATCCGATGGTCAAGGGTCGGGCGAACCCGCACATCGACCAGCGACGGGTGAAGACGCTCCTGCCGTACTTCAAGCGGCACTGGGAGGAGCACACGGCGCGGTTCGACGACCCCGCGGATCCGTTGCGTCCGGGCGACGTCATCTTCATGGACACGTTCCCGAGCAAGCCGGGTCCCGACCACATCGGCATTCTCTCGGACCGCCTCGACGACCAGGGGCTGCCGCTCGTGATCAACAACTGGACCACCGGCACCGTGACGGCCGAGATGGATCTCCTGACGTTCGTGCCGGTCCTGCACCGGTTCCGGCTTCCGGGATCGTAGCGACGATCGATGCTACCGTTGGCTCGCTGATGAGGCTGGCCTGGTGGCTCACCGCTCTGGCGCTCCTCGTGCTCGCGAATCCCGCGCGAGCACAGGGGGAGGAGTCTGCCAAGGTCGGCTATCGCGTGGTGCTCGACAGCATCGATCACGAGCCCACGTCGATCACCGGCACGCGAATGATGATCACGTTGTCGGCGATGACGATCCAGGGCCAGCGCCTGGACCTCACCGATCCCAAGTCGATCAAGGCGTACCTCGGCGCGAGCGAGCTCAAGGCGCCGTACTCGCTCGGCATGTACGAGAACATCAAGGGCGCGATGGCGATCGTGATCGTCGTCCAGGCCACGCTCGACTACCAGGAAGTCCTCCCGGTGATCCTCGAGACGCTCGATGCGTCGCTGCTCGCGAACCTCGACGAGAAGTCCACGCAGCTCGCGGTCCTGCCGTACGGCGAGCAGATCGGTACCGGCAAGCTGACCCCGCTGGCGAAGGGTCGAGCCAAGGTCAAGGAGACCGCTCACGACGGCACCGCCGGCGACCCCGCGTTGCTCGAGACGGTCGAGCGCGCGCTGCTGTTGCTCAAGAAGGCCAAGACCGAGCCCGAGGGCCGCACGCTCCGCAAGCTGATCCTCGTGATCGGCGATGGTCGTGACCGCGCAGGTGATCGCGAGCGCGTCACCCGGCTCGGTGATCGCGCGAAGAAGGACGGA
>JANOPP010000011.1:0-23684 GCA_031421915.1 Myxococcales bacterium
TCGGCGCCGGATCACCGGCCGGCTCCTTCTTCGATCCGCAGCCAAGTACGAGCCCCATGGCGAACACGACGAGCTTCATCGGTCGATAGGCTACGCTAGTTCACTGCGACGAACGGTGATACTCGACGTAGTCGTGTTTCATCGCTGGGCCCTCCGTCGTGACGTCCGGCTCCTGCCTCCCCTGACCGGGCGTAGCGTCGAGGGGAGCGTGGTTCGCGCGACCGGGACGATCGTGGCGACCGGAGAGCCGTTGATCGCGCCGTGGAGCGGTCGCCCGTGCGTCGCGTTCTGCGTCCGCATGTGGATCGGCGAGATGATGGACGTGCTCGTGATGGATCTGTTCGCGCGAAGGCCGCACACGATCGTCGAGGCCGGCAACATCGCGCTCGACATCGGCAACGGCGAGCTCGTGACGATCGACCCAGCAGGCTCGCACCTCGACCTCGCCCTGCCGAGTGCACGCCGGATGACCACCGACCGCGACCGCGTGAAGAACTTCCTCACGCGTCATCCGGCGCCGCCCGGCAGGCTGTTCCGCAAGCACGAATGCATCATCGCGATCGGCGATGTGATCACCGCGGCCGGCGCGCTGGTTCGGGATCCACAGCGCCCTGACGGCGAGATCGCGTTTCGCAGCGAGCCCGCGACGCGGTCACGGATCATCGGCGACCCGCAGCGGTCGATCCGGATCGTCGAAGCGATCGCCTAGTCAGGTATTCTGGGGCAGGTGTTGGAGATCGATCGAGCGTTCTCGTCAGCGGCGGAGTCACGCCTGCGTGCTCTCGGGTATCACGGCACGTTCGAGGCCCACCTCACCGTGGATGCACCCAGCGAGCGCCACGCAGCCTTCGCGGCGACGTGTCGCGAGCTCGGCGTCCGCTGTGTCTTGATCGAGCTGGCGCGGGGCGCACACGCTGCGCAGCCGATGACGTCCTCGCAGCATTGTGGACCGCTCGGTGAGATCCTCGGCGAGGTCGAGATGCTCCACGCCCACCTGAGAACGGCTGGGTTTCCTGTGGTGCGCGTGAAGCTCGAGCTCGAGCTCGATGACTCGGAGCTCGCTGCCCGCGCGTCCGGGCCGGGGACCTACTTCGAGTTCCACGGCAAGCTGTGGCTTTCCGACGGCACGGACCTCGAGAGCGTCGAGGCCCTGTGCGTCGCCAACGGCGCGCATCTCTCGCGCAACGCACACGAGCATGGCGATCGCGGGAGTGCACGGTTCGTGACGCTGCGCGTGTACGACGCCGACCGCGACCTTGCCAGGCGGTCGTTCGCTGCCGTGGTCGCCCGCCTCGCGGAAGCCGGCCATACGATCGCGAGCACGCGCGCCGAGCTCACGATCCATGACGATCGCATGGAGCTCGATCGAGGATGGCTGCCGTGACGGACTTCTCTGCGCTACGCGACGCGCGCGACGGCGAGACGCCGTACGAAGGTCTTCGCCACGCACTGATGACCAACGTCGTGGAGTGCATCGCGCGCAGCGGCGAACCGTTCGTGCTGCGCGGTGGTCTGCTCACCCGGGCGTGGATCGCGCCCCTCGCGCGGCCCACGCGCGATCTCGACTTCGTGGGCGACTTCGCGTTCGACATCGACGAGACGGCGCGCCGGTTCCGCGCGGCCGTCGCCGGCTCCCCTGCGATCGAGCTGAGTGATGTGCACGGCCTCTGGCTCGATTCGGACTTCCCGGGGGTCCGCCTCGGCCTCCAGATCGGAGCCGAGCCGCTCGGCGTCGACATCGGATTTCGCGATCCGCTCGTGCCTGCGGCGATCATGTGGCCGTGCGGTGTCCGTGCGGTCCGCCCCGAACTGCAGCTCGCGTGGAAGCTCCACGGCCTCGCCGAGATGGGCGACCACTGGCGACCGAAGGATCTCGCCGACGCGTGGCTGATCGCGACGCGCACGGTGCTCGTCGATGCAGACCTTCCAGAGGCGATCACCGTCGCGTTCACGAGCCGAGGCGCCACGATCGCCGATGCTCGAGCGCTGCTCGCCCTGCCGCGCTGGACGACCAAGACGTCACGTGTTCGCTGGGCCACCGCGCGAGGCCTCGATCTCGCGATCGTGATCGCCAACCTCCGAGCTCGACTCTCACCGATCCTGGAGGCGCTGTGAGCACGAAGCCACCGAACGATCTGCTGGGCGCCGCGATCGCGAGCAACGACGCCGATGACCGCTTGGCGCTGGCAGCTTGGTACGAGGAGACAGGTGATGCCGTACGCGCGCGCGTGATCCGGCTGTCGATCGAGCTACACGGCCTCGGTCACCACGACCGACGTGCGCTGGAAGTCGGCTGGGAGCTCGCTGCCGCACGGAGCGAGCTTGGCGACCGCTGGCGCGACGAGCTGCCCGTCTTCGACGGCATCGAGTGGACCACGCTCGACCGAGGCCTCGCCTCGGGCGTCAAGGTTCGGAACCTCGACGCGCTGTACGAACACGCCACGGCGATCCGCGCCGTCGCGCCCGTGACCCGTGTCGAGGTCCGCAGGCTCGAGCCGGCAGGGGACCACAAGCCGCTGCGCTGGCTACGTACGGTGCTCGTCACCGATCCACCCAACGTCCCGCGCGCGACGATGTTTGCGCTCACCTCGTATGCTCCCGAGATCGAGATCGACGGCGCCGACCACGATGACCTCGGCTGGCTCGGTCGCGCGAAGACCTCACGGCTGGAGCGGCTCGTCGTCCTCCGTACGAGCGCGGTCGGCGCACGGCTCGCGAAGTCCCTCGCGTCGGCAAGCTGGGCAGCGTCGCTGACGACACTCCGCATCGGCACGCGCTACGTGGATCCGAGCTCCGGCTACAACGACGACCCACGCCTCGGCGAGGAGGGCGCAGCGCAGCTCGCGAAGCTCACCTCTCTCGAGGTTCTCGACGTGAACCGCCAGCACATCGGGGCGACCGGACTCGGGAAGCTCGCGACGCTCCCTGCCCTGCGCGAGCTCTCCGCACGCCAGTGCTGCACCTCGCTCACGTCGTTCGCGAAGGCGCGCGGCGAATCTCTCGAGGCGCTCGATCTGTCGAACAACGCGTTCGGTCTCGCTGCCGTCAAGCAGCTGGCGAAGGCGCCGCGCGCAGCCGCGGTCCAGCGACTCGTGCTCGACACCTGTGAGATCGATGCCTTCGCGCTCGGGGAGCTGACGACGGCGCCGATGTGGCCGCACCTCCGCGTTCTCGACGTGTCGCGCAATCCGCTCGGAGCGTCGGGCATCCGCACTCTCGCTTCCGCCCCGCGGCCCGCGCTGCTCCATACGCTCGAGATCGAGGACATCGATCTCGACGAGACCGGACCCGAGGCCATCGCGAAGATTCCGTGGCTGGCGCAACTCGCCGTCCTCGATCTCTCGGGCAACCCCTTCGCCCACGGGATCACGGCGCTGCGTGGTGTCGCGCTCGAGGGCCTGCGGCACCTCGCGATGTCGTCGACGAAGATGGGGCGCAGCGAGGCCACGCTGATCTCGCCGCTGTGGTCGCGCCTGGTCCACCTCGACCTCGGCAACAACCCGCTCACCGATGGAGGCCTCGATCGCTTCGGACTGACGAAGCCGGCACCACTGCTGCAGTCGTTGACGCTGCGCGACTGCAACCTGGGTGACGACGCCATTGACCTGCTGTACCGCGTACGTGCGCCTCGCCTCCGGTCTCTCGATCTCGCAGGCAACACCTTCGGTCCGCGTGGCCTGTACTTGCTGCTGCAGTCGCCGCTGCTCGCCAACGTCGAGTCGCTGAACCTGTCGCGCTGCAAGCTCTCTGTCGAGGCACTCGCGCTGTTGGCCACGACAGAGCTGCCGCCGCGTCTTCGCACGCTGAAGCTCCGGCACAACCAGTTCGCTCCGGACCTTCTCCTCGCGCTCGCGGAGTCGAAGACGCTGGCGCGGGTGCGCGACGTGTTCCTCTCCGGTAATCAGCTCGACCTTCCCGCCCCGACGCAGGCACTCCTCGCGAGGAGGTTCGGCTCGCTCTGGTACCAGGATCCGAAGGATCCGCTCGTCGAGTGAGCAAGCCCCTGGCGAGAGGATCTGCTCGTGGCGCATGATGGTCGACGATGATGCGTACCCTGATCGCGATCGTCTGCCTGTTCGGATGCAGCCGGCCCGCCCCGGTGAAGCCCCCGTCGAACACCGTCGAGGCCACGCCCGCGGTTGACGCCGCCGAGGAGGAAGAAGAAGAGCCATCGCAGTGCGCGCGCTACGGGGAGCTGAGCGGCAAGGCCGCCAAGTGCACCGCGCTGTCAGAGGAAGCGCGTCAGGATCTCGAGAGGTGGGACCTCGACATGCTGGCACGGGTCTCCGAGAGCGGGATGGACGGCTCGTCGCCCGTCGACGAGGAGAAGCTGTGCGAGAAGGCAGCGGATCACATCATCAAGGTCGCGAAGCAGCCCTGCGGTCTCTGATCATCGCGCGCACTTGATGCGGAAGTCCGAGTTGTCGAGGAAGTTCGCCCACAAGATCTTCCACGGCGCCCAGTCGTGAGCGCCGCGCGTGCGGAACCGGCGCTCCGGCGGAAGCGCGGCCCCGAGAGTGCGATGTGCGCGCGCGAACTTGTCCTGGTCGCCGGACAACAGATAGATCGGCGGCGCGGTCTCGGGCTTCGCGGTCGCGCCCTTGAGCCAGCGCCAGATCTCGCGCTGGTAGTCGTCGCTGGCGATCTTCGCCGGCGGCTGCCACGCCGCGAGGCCTCCGGCGTTCGCGACCTCGTCGACGACATCGGCGTCCCCGAGGTACGGAGCGATGATCACGACACCCGCGAGCTCGCCCGGGTGACTCTGCGCCATGAGCAGTGACCCGAGGCCCCCCATCGAGATGCCGGCAAACCAGATCTGCTGGTAGCCGGCCTTCAGCGCCGACGCGAGGACGTCGGTCTCGATCCGCGGCCGAAGTGTCTGGCGTGCGTAGTAGCCGAGCGTGGCGTTCGCGCTGATGACGTCGATCGAGAGGTTGCGCTTGCGGATCTCGTCGATGAAGCCCTTGTCCCGGAAGTCCTTCTCGGAGTCGCCGAGGCCCGGAAGAAAGACGAGGAGACACCGCGCCTGCTTGCCCGGCTCCGCGGGGCTGGCGAGTGTTCGCATGGGGGCGGGCGCCGGCAACCACGACGCGCAGCCCGTCGCGATTGCCGCGTAGAGACCGACCTGGCGAAGCCCCGCGAACACAGTCACCCGCATCCTACCGTAGAGGTCGACAGCATGCGGTACTGTCTACTCTCGATGGAACCGGGGACGATCGTTGCGGGGAAGTACCGCGTCGAACGCATCATCGGCCGAGGTGGCATGGGTATCGTCGTCGAGGCGACGCACCTCCATCTCGAGACACGCGTCGCCCTCAAGTTCCTCGCCGCCGAGATGGCTGCCGACGCGACTGCGATCGCGCGGTTCCGCCGCGAGGCGCAGGCGTCCGCGCGGCTGACTAACGAGCACATCTGTCGCGTCTCCGACTTCGGCGTCGAAGGGAAGATCCCGTACATCGTGATGGAGCTGCTCAAGGGCACCGATCTCTCGCGACTGTCGCGCAAGCGCTTGCTCGATGTCGCGACCGCGGCGCTCTACATGAAGCAGGCGTGTGCTGGCCTCGCGGAGGCCCACAAGGCCGGCATCATCCATCGCGATCTCAAGCCAGGAAATCTGTTCCTCACCCGGCGCGCCGACGGCAGCCCACTGATCAAGATCCTCGATTTCGGTGTCGCGAAGACATCGATCGAGAACGAGGCGAGGCTCACCGCCACCTCGAACGTCGTCGGCTCGCCCGGCTTCATGTCACCGGAACAGTTCCGCTCGAGCAAGACCGTCGACGCGCGCACCGACATCTGGGCGATCGGCGCCATCCTTTACAAGCTGATCTCGGGCCGGCTCCCGTTCCAGGCCGCGAGCTTCGCGGAGTACGCACTGGCGGTCACGCGCGATCCGCTTCCGCCGCTGCCCGAGGCGCCGCCCGCGTTCGAGGCCGTCATCGCGACGTGTCTGTCGAAGGACCTGGCGACGCGCTACCTCGATGTCCATGCGCTGAGCGCCGCCCTCGCGCCGTTCGCCGAGAGCGCACCGCCGCAGGCCCCGCTGCCCGAGGATTCGTCGCCGAAGGTCGGGGACGTGAAGCAGGTGAAGCAGACCATCCTCGGCATGTCGGCGAAGGCTGCGACGAGCACTCCCTCTGCGCCCGTCGAGCCGTCGCTCGCTGCTTCTGGCTCGTTGCCGACGGTGGCAGGGACCGCGGTGGGCGTTCAGGTACCGCGCTACGTGCCGGCTGGTGAGCTGCCGAGCGGTACGCCGGTCGGCGAGTACCGGATCGACGGCAAGATCGGCGAAGGCGGCATGGGCGTCGTCTACTCGGCGACCCATCCGTTGATCGGCAAGCGCGCCGCGATCAAGGTGATCGCCGCGAACCTCGAGGCAGTGCCGGTGGTCGTCGAGCGCTTCATCCAGGAGGCGCGATCGGTCAACCAGATCGGCCATCCGAATATCGTCGACGTGTTCGCGTTCGGACAGCTCGCCGACGGCCGCAACTACTTCGTCATGGAGTATCTCCAGGGCGAGAGTCTGCGCGCGCGACTGTCGCGTTCGTTCATGACCGTCGCCGACGCGGTGCAGATCCTCGACGAGATCGCCGCTGCCCTCGAAGCGGCCCACGAGAAGCAGATCGTCCACCGCGACCTCAAGCCCGACAACGTGTTCCTCGCGTCGGTGCGCGGGGGGTTCATCAACGTCAAGCTTCTCGACTTCGGCATCGCGAAGCTGACGCACGGCGACGGAGGGATCGCGAAGACTCACACGGGCGAGCTGATGGGCACGCCCGCTTACCTCTCGCCCGAGCAAGCGCGCGGTCGCGGCGTCGACCATCGCACCGACATCTACGCGCTCGGCGTGATGATGTTCGAGATGATCACGGGGCGCATCCCGTTCATGGCCGAGAGCTCGATGGACATCGTGATGATGCACGTCACGGAGGAGCCGCCGCGCCCGAGCTCGATCAAGCCCGACATCCCGCCCCTGATCGAGCAGCTCATCCTGCAGATGCTCGACAAGGATCCCGACCGCCGTCCCTCGCTCGTTCAGGTCCGCAACCTGTTCGCCGAGCTCGTCGCGTCGGGGCAGGTCCAGATCGAGCCCGGCAGCGGCTCGACGTTCCGTTCCGATCTCACGCGCCGTCGCGGAGACACCGAGAGCCGCACCCCACCCTCGGCGCCACGTGCGATCGCGGCCAAGCCATCGCCGCCGACCGTGCTCGGCGAGACGTCCGCCGAACGCCGCCGCACGGGATCGCCGAGCGAAGCGCCGACCGGCATCGCGTTCACCCCCGGCTCGCCGAGCGAGACGCAGGCCCCTCTATCCGGGGAGCCGCGCAAGAAGTCGAAGAGGGGCCTGGTGATCGCGATCATCGCGCTCGCCGCGCTGATCCCGACGGTGACGATCGCGATCGCGATGATGAAGAAGGGCGGCAAGGCCACGGAGGTCGACGCCGCGGTCACCCAGGTCGCGACTCCCACCGACGCCGCGCTGCGTCCACCCGCCGATGCGGCGGTCGTCGCCGCCGATGCGGCGGTCGCGCACGTTCCTGCGCCCGCCGATGGATCGATCGCCGTCGCCGCTGACGCTGCGATCGCGCAGGCGCGTACCCTCGCGATCCGCACGAACGTGCCGGGCGCCCGTATCGAGATCGACGGTGCGGTCGTCGACTCTCCGGGCGGCGTCGCCAAGGTCCCACTCACCGAGGGCTCGCACCGGATCGTCATCAGCGCCGCGGGCCGCACGACCGTCGACAAAACGATCGAGATCACCGGAACTTCGAGCGACATCGACATCCGGCTCGAGCGCGCAAAGAAGATCACGACGGGCACCGGCCCGGAATCCTCTGCCGGCTCCGCTGCGACCAAGGCCGGGTCGGGCTCGGCGACCTACGGCAAGGACGGCACGATCGATCCGTTCGCGCCGTAGCGTGATCGCTAGAACGACCAGCCGACGGAGAACGTCGAGCCGCCCCGCGTCGGATTGACCGCGACCGTCGCGTTCTTCTTCTTCATCGTGCCGAGGATGTACAGCGTGGTCCCGGTCGCCACGGCCGCGCCACCGATGACGAACGTGATGATCGCGATCGTGTTGTTGCGCTTGCCGCTGTCGTAGCGGTCCTGTTGCTCCGGGGTCCATGTCCCACGGTCGGTGCTGAGCGCGTTGAGATCGCTCTCCGCCGACTTCGCCATGCTCCCGAACACGAAGCCCGTTGCGACGAGAGCAATCCCGACGCCGCCCGTGGCGAGGCCTGCCGTGCGCATCGTCTGCGCACTCGTGGCCGCGTTCGGATCCGGCTGGACGACCGGCTCCTTGACCGCCACGGGCTCGATCTTCGCCGGCTGCGGCGTCGCCGTGTTGCCGTCGGGTGAGACGGTGCCCGACGGAGGCAGGTTCTCCATCTTCTTCTGCTCGTCGATGACCTTCTGCATCTCGTCGAGGCGTGCTTCGACATCGGCGCGGTTCGCCGCATCCGGCTTGAGCCGGAGGTACGTCGTGTAGAAGTAGGTCGCCTTCTCGTAGTTCTTCTTCAGGCGGTGCGACTGCGCGATGTTGAACAGGAGGCCCGGTGCCTGCGAGATCCCGTACGCCTTGGAGAACGCGCCGATCGCGGCATCGAAGTCGCCGAGGTTGTACGAGCTGAGGCCCTCTTCATAGAGCGCCTTCGCCTGCGCGCGCTTCTGCTCGTCGGTCTGCCCGTCCGCGGGCGGAGGTGCAGGTGCAGGTGCGGGCGCAGGTGCGGGTGCCTGCGCGAACGCCGTCGAGGTCACACACACGAGAGCTGCCACGAAGAGAGCGCGCTTCATTTGCCCTCCGCAAATGGATCCACGGTCGCATCCTTTTTCACGTCGGGTCCCTTCTTCGTGGTGTCGGTGACGGGTGGCGTCGTCGTGGTCGTCTTGGTCGTGTCCGTCGGCGTGGTGGTCGTCTTGGTCGTGTCCGTTTGGGTCGTCTTCGCGGTGCCGGTCTGCGAGGTCTTCTTCCCGCCAGCCTTGGCGCGATCGTGGTTGGCGACGAGGTTGGCCGTGCCACCCGATGTCGCCTCGACCGTGGTCTCGAACGGATCGCGACCGGCCGCGGTGACGACGACGGTGTGCGGGCCCGCCTCGACCGTCGCGGTCGCACTCTTGCCCTTCACCTCGACCGGCTGTCCGTCTACCGTGACCGTCGCCTTCGCATGCGAGATCTTGATCGCGATGGTCGCCGGAGCAGCCTTCGGCGTCTCGACCGTGGCGGGCTTCGGAGGCTCGACCGCCACGGGCGTCGGCGTCTCGGCGACGGCGGGCTTGGGCGGCTCCGGCGTCGTCGGCTTCGCCGGCTCCGGTGTCGTCGGAACCGCGATTGGTGTCTTCTCGGCGGGTGCATCGCCGCCGCGCGTGAGCGCGAAGAGCGCTCCGGCACCACCGAGCACGGCGACCACCGCAACTCCGGCAAACAGCCCCGCCTTGCTCTTGCCTGCTGCGGGCGGAATCGTCGACGAGGTAGCCGGCGGCGTGGTGCTCGGACGCTCCCCCGCGGGCTGCGTCCCGATCGCGAGTGCGGTGTTCGTGGGCGGCCGCGGCAGTCCGTGCGCGGGGGTCGACATGTTGCGGCTGATGCCCGAGCCGAACGCAACGCCACGCCCGTTGTTGAGCGTGACGAGCCCGCTGGTCACCAGGTCGGAGAACACGGCGCGCACCTCGGTGAGCGTCGGCCGCAGGCTCGCGTCCTTCTCGAGCATGCGCACGATCAGGTCGTCGAGAGGTGCCGGGATATCCGGCCACACCGCGCTCGCACGGACCGGCGGCGTGGTCATGTGCATGAGCACGATGTCCATCGCGTTGTCGGCGATGAAGGGAAGCCGCCCGCAGGCGATCTCGAACAGCATGCAGCCGAGCGCGTAGACGTCGGTGCGGTGATCGACATCCTTGCCACGAGCCTGCTCGGGCGACAGGTAGCCCGGCGTCCCCATCATCATGCCGGTGCGTGTCTTCTGGACGCCGCCACTACCGGGCCCCTCGGGGGCCGCGAGCTTGGCGATGCCGAAGTCGAGGAGCTTGACCAGCGTGCGCCCACCGCGAACCGCCGCGAGGTAGACGTTGTCGGGTTTGAGATCGCGATGAACGATCTGCTTCTCGTGCGCTGCCTCGAGCGCATCCGCGACCTGGTCGAGGATCTCGAGCGCCTCACCGAGCGGCATCGCGACGCGCTGGATTCGATCCGCGAGGCTCTCGCCCTGCAGATACTCCATGATGAAGTAGTTACGGCCGTCGGGGAGCGTGCCGAACGCGAACACGTCGACGATGTTGGGATGACCGATCTGGTTGACCGAGCGCGCCTCCTGCACGAACCGGTTGACCGCCGAGGCGTCGGTTCCGAGCGCCGTGCTGATCACCTTGATCGCCGCGCGCTTGCCGATCATCGGATGCGTCGCCGAGTAGACGGCCCCCATGCCGCCCTCGCCGATCTTCTTGTCGACCTTGTACTCGCCGACCTGCATGCCGGGCTGGAGATCCGACGACGGCGGTGGCTCGTCGAGCACAGGTGCAACCGCGACCGCGAGGCCGCTTCCCGTCGGCGGGTGATACGTCGCATCGGATTCGACGGTGAACGACCACCCGTCGTCCGGGCAGGCAGTCATGCCATCGGGCCAGTCCTTGTTACACTTTCGACAACGCCGCATTGGCCCCTTTCAGCGTAGCAAACAGTCGGCACCGTTCGAGCTTCATCGTCGCCGCCGTCAGTCCTGCATGCACACGAGGCGCAGACCTCCGGTGGTGCAGGGGAAGCCCGACGAAGCAGCGCGCCAGTCGGCCAGCGCCGAGCGACCCGCCACGCCGACCCTGGCCGTGCCAGCCGGGTCGTTCCAGTCATTGCACGTCGTCGCGGCCGTTCCTGCGTTGATCAGGTCAGGAGCCCCCGTCCAGATAGTGGACTGTCCGTACCAGGTGTCGTTGGCCGCGTTGCTGTTCGGCGACGCGAGGACGTAGCTGAGCGCGAACGCGAGCTCGTTCGCCGTGTTCGTCACGAGCGTGTTATCGGGACGCGCCCACGGCGGCGTGCCCACTGCGGTGTTGAAGCGCGAGATCGCGGACGCGGTGCTGGTCGGGAGCAACGCCTTGTAGGTCCCCGGGAGTCCTGCCGCCATCGCATCGGTGGTGCAGCGCGCATCGGCGGAAGCGAGGCCGCCATTCGCGACCGGCGACCAGTTCGACGACACGAACGCCCGCCTCACGGGAGACACGGGCGGCGGATTGACGACCGCCTGGTTGTCGATCCCGAAGCAGTAGATGCGCATCGTGAGGAGTGCACAGCTTGGAGCTGCAAAGCCGCTGAACGTGCCGCTGTTCGCACTCGGGAAGCCGCCGAACGTTTGGCCCTGGACGGACGTGTAGTCCATGCAGCTGCCAAATCCACTGTGGTACGTGCCGTTCACGGTGGTCGACGTGATCGCGTAATCGCCCTCGGGCACCGTGCCGCCGAGCTCGTCGAACTTGATCGGGTAGAACAAGTGGCCCGAGACAATGTCGCTCACCTTGTCGGCGACGGCCCTGCCGTCCTTGCGAATCCAGCCGCTCGCGCTACCGAGCCGCGCCGGTGCGTTGATCGTCGGCGTCGACAGGTACGCGCGGTAGGTGCCGAGGAGACCGCCTGCGATCGCGCGCGTGTTGCAGATCATGTCGGCGCCCGTGAGACCGCCGAGGTTGCCGCTGTGCATCGTCGACGTGACGAACACGTAGTTCGGCGGGATCACGTTGAAGGTCGCCGTCACGCTGCGTGCGCTGGTCATCGTCAGCGTGCAGGCTCCGACGCCGGTACACGCACCCGACCAGCCCGCAAACGACGAACCCGTCACCGGCGTCGCCGTCAGCACGACCATCGTGTTGTAGTTGTAGAGCTCGCTGCAGTCGGTGCCGCAGCTGATGCCGGCCGGTGTCGACGTCACACCGCCGGACCCCATGCCTGCCTTGCTCACCGAGAGCTGGTGCGTCGTCAAGGTGAAGGTCGCGGTCGCCGAAGCAGCCGCGGTCATCGCGACGACGCAGGTGCCAGAGCCGCTGCAGGCTCCCGACCAGCCCGTGAACACGCTGCCCGTCGCGGGCGACGCGGTGAGCGTCACCGACGTGTTGTAGTTGTAGATCTCCGTGCAGTCGGTACCGCAGTTGATCCCGGCGGGCGACGAACCGACCGATCCGGATCCGTTGCCGGCGAGGTTCACGGTGAGCGTGTACGTCGCGATCGCGAACGTGGCGGTGACCGCGGTCGCAGCGTTCGTCGTCACGACGCACTGACCCGTGCCCATGCATCCGCCGCCCGACCAGCCGTTGAACACGAACCCGAGCGTCGGCGTCGCCGTGAGCGTCACGTCGGTTCCGAAGTTGTAGATCTCGGTACAGTCACCCGGGCAGGTGATCCCTGTCGGGGCCGAGCTGATGGTGCCGCCGCCGGCAGGCCCCGCCGCCGTGACCGTGAGCTGATGAGTCGTCAGCGCGAAGGTCGCCGTGACCGCGCTCGCGGCCGACATCGTGACCGAGCACGTCCCCATACCCGAGCAGCCACTGCCCGACCACCCGGTGAACGTCGAGCCGAGCGTCGGCGACGCACTCAGCATGACGACGGTGCCGTGGTTGTAGGACTCGCTGCAGTCGGCGCCGCACGCGACGCCGGCCGGCATCGACGTCACGGTGCCAGCGCCATTGCCCGCCTTACTGACGGAGAGCTGGTACTGGAGCAGCGTGAACGTCGGCGTCACCGTCGTGGCCATGGTCACTGGAACCACGCAGGTGCCGGTGCCGCTGCATCCGCCGCCCGACCAGCCCATGAACGTCGAGCCCAACGATGCACTCGCGGTCAGCGTGACATCCGTGCCGTAGTTGTACGGCTCGCTGCAGTCGCCAGGACACGCGATTCCCGCCGGAGCAGAGGTCACGGTGCCGGTGCCGTTGCCCGCGGGCGTGACGGTGAGCGTGTGCGTCGTGAGCGTGAACGTCGCGGTAATTGTCGCCGCCGCGCCGATCGTGAGGATGCACGGTCCCGTGCCGCTGCAACCGCCGCCCGACCAGCCCGAGAACACCGAGCCGACCGCGGGGGCCGCGGACAGCGTCACGCCGGTTCCATTGAGGAAGTTCTCCGAGCAGTCGGCGCCGCACGAGATGCCTGCGGGCACCGACGTCACCGTGCCGGCGCCATTGCCAGCCTTCGTCACCGTCAGCGAGTTCGAGCCGAGCGTGAAGTCGGCGGTGACCGTCGTCGCCGCGGTCATCGTCACGACGCACGTGCCGGTACCCGAACAACTGCCGCCCGACCAGCCCGTGAAGCTCGAGCCGGCCTGAGCGCTCGCGGTCAGCGTGACGACCGTGTCGTAGTTATACGGATCGCTGCAGTCACCGGGGCAGTTGATGGCGCCGAGGTTCGACGTCACACTGCCTGCGCCACCACCGGTCAACGTCACGTTCAACGTCTGCGTCGTCAGCGTGAACGTCGCCGTGACGGTCGCCGCGGTGCTGATCGTCACGACGCACGCGCCGGCACCACTACATCCGCCGCCCGACCAACCGCTGAAGATCGAGCCGGGGTCCTGCGTTGCCGTCAGCGTCACCGGCACGCCGAAGCCGAAGATCTCCGCGCAGTCGACACCGCAGGCGATGCCAGCTGGCGCCGACGACACCTGACCCGAGCCGTTGCCGGCCTTCGCGACGGTGAGCTGATGCGTGGTCAACGTGAACGTTGCCATCACCGTCGTCGCTGACGTCATCGGGACGACGCACGATCCCGTGCCGCTGCAACCACCGCCGGTCCAGCCCGTGAACGTCGAACCCGCCGATGGACCCGCGGTCAGCGTCACATCGGTTCCGAAGTCGTAGGTCTCGGTGCAGTCGACGCCGCACGTGATGCCGGGGCCGCTCACGGTGCCAGCGCCCGTACCTCCGAGGCTGACCGTGAGGGGATTCGAGGACAGTGCAAACGTTGCGGTCACCGTCGTCGCGCCGGTCACCGACGTCGCGCACGTTCCAGTGCCCGAGCAGCCGCCACCGGACCAGCCGGTGAACGTCGAGCCCGCCGTCGGGGTCGCGGTGAGCACGACGGCGGTACCGAAGTCGACCGCCTCGCTGCAGTCCACACCGCAGTTGATGCCCGGCGCGGTCACGGTGCCAGCGCCGGTGCCAGCCTTCGCGACCGTCAGCGTCGGTGTCGTCAACGTGAACGTCGCGATCACGGTCGCCGCCGCCGTCATCGTCACGTCGCACGGCGCGGTGCCGCTGCAACCACCGCCGGACCAGCCGGTGAACACCGAGCCCGCTGTGGGCGCTGCGCTCAGCGTCACCTCGGTGTTGTAGTCATACGCTTCGGTGCAATCGCCGCCGCAGTTGATACCACTCGGGCTCGACGTCACCGTGCCAGCGCCGTTGCCCATCCGCATGACGGCGAGGGTGTGAGTGGTCAGCGTGAACGTCGCCGTCACCGTCGATGCTGCCGTCATCGTCGCGACGCATGGCGCGGTTCCGGTGCAGCCGCCGCCGGACCAGCCAGTGAACGTCGAGCCGGTGATCGGCGTCGCGGTCAGCGTGACCGACGTGTTGTAGTCGAAGGCCTCCGAGCAATCGACGCCGCAATCGATGCCTGCCGGCGACGAGGCGACCGCGCCCGCGCCGTTGCCGGTCGTGTTCACCGTCAGGCCGTGCTTGGTGAGCGAGAACGTCGCGGTGACCATCTTCGCAGTGTCGAGTGTGACGACGCAGGTTCCACTGCCGTCGCAACCGCCGCCCGACCAGCTATCGAACGTCGAGCCGTTCACCGCGAGCGCCGTCAACGTGACCATCGTGTTGGGGTCGTACGCCTCGCTGCAGTCGGTGCCGCAGCTGATCCCGCTCGGGTTCGACGTGACGAAGCCCGAGCCGTTGCCACCGAGCGTGACGACGAGCGAGCTCGCGAGCGCGAAGTTCGCGGTCACGGTCAGGTCGGCCGCGAGCGTGACCGTGCAGGTCCCGGTTCCACTACACGCACCACTCCAGCCGACGAACGACGAGGTCGCGTTCGCAGCAGCCGTCAGCGTCACCATCGTCCCGGAGGCGAAGTCTTCGGTGCAGTCGCTTCCGCACGCGATGCCCGTGGGCATCGAGGTCACGGTTCCAGCGCCGTTGCCGCCGGTGACCACGGTGAGCGTGAAGTCCATCCCGCCATCATCGGGAACCCCGTCGGTCCGGCACACGCCGCCGATGCACTCGAGGCCGGGCGGGCACAAGTCATTGGCCCCGCACGTGATCTGACCGTCCTGGAATGATGGAGAAAAGCAGCCGCCAAGGACGAAGGCGATCGCGCACAAGAGAAGACAACGCTGAACCATGTGATTCACCATTCGTTACCCGACAGGCCCCCTACCAAAACTATCATCCGCCGGGCCCGGGCTGAATGTAGGCAAGCCGGCGTCGCTGTTATAGATGTGACGGAATGCTCCGCTTCGCCGCGCCCACGATCGAGCGTATTCCTCGCGCTGGCGGCGGCTTCATTCTGCGCTCGACGGCGGCTGCGCCCGCGAGCCTCCGCTGCCTCGGAGATGCGCTCGTCGAGTGGGCCACGCGAGCGCCGGACCGCACGCTCTACGCCGAGCGGGATGCTCGTGGGGCGTGGGTGCATGTCTCGTATCGCGAGGCGCTCGCCGCGGCGTGCTCGCTCGGCCAGGCCTTGCTCGATCTCGGACTCGGTCCCGATCGCCCCCTCGTGATCCTGTCGGGCAACGGGACCGATCACGCACTCCTCGCGCTCGCGGCCATGCACGTCGGCGTTCCGATCGCTCCGCTCTCTCCGGCGTACTCGTTGATGTCACGCGATCACGCCAAGCTGCGAGCGCTGGCGCAGGTGCTGCAACCCGGCGCGGTGTTCGCGGCGAACCTCGACGCGTTCGGCCCTGCCCTCGCGGCGCTCGCCCCGACGGTGCCGGTGCTCGATCACGCGCAGGTGACCGCGCTCCGAACGACCGCGCCGACGCCCGCCGTCGATGCGGCGTTCGCACAGGTCACCGGTGACACGGTCGCGAAGCTCTTGTTCACGTCTGGCTCGACCGGAATTCCCAAGGGCGTGATCAACACGCAGCGGATGCTGTGCGCGAACCAGGCCGCGCTGGCGGCGGGCTGGCCGTTTCTCGCGGACCGCCCACCTGTGATCGTCGACTGGCTGCCGTGGAGCCACACGTTCGGGGCGAACCACAACGGCAACCTCGTGCTCGTGCACGGCGGCACGCTGTACATCGACGCCGGCAAGCCCGCGCCCGGTGCGTTCGACGAGACGCTGACCAACCTCCGCGAGATCTCACCAACGATCTACTTCAACGTCCCCCGCGGGTTCGACATCCTCGTCGGTCACCTCGAGACTGATGCTGCGCTTCGCGCGTCCTTCTTCCGCGATCTCGAGGTCGTGTTCTATGCCGCGGCCGCGCTGTCACCGGCGACCTGGAAGCGCCTCGAGGCCGTCGCCGCGATCGCAAACCGCACGATCGCGATGACCTCCGCGTGGGGTTCGACGGAGACCTCGCCGCTCGTCACGCAGGTCTGCTATCCGATCGATCGCGCGGGCGTGATCGGCGTACCGATCCCCGGCGTCGAGCTCGCGTTCGCGCCGGTCGGCGACAAGCTCGAGATGCGCGTGAAGGGTCCGAATGTCGCGCCCGGCTACCTGCGCGCCGATCACACCGTCGAGCCGCTACCACTCGACGAGCTCGGCTTCTATCCGATGGGCGATGCAGGTCGCCTCGCCGACGAGGCCGACCCGAACGCGGGCGTCGTGTTCGAAGGGCGGACCAGCGAGAACTTCAAGCTCGCGAGCGGCACGTGGGTCCATGTTGGCGAGGCTCGGCTCGCGCTGGTCGCGGCGTGCTCACCTCTCGTTGCCGATGCCGTGATCTGTGGCCACGATCGAAGCGAGCTCGGCGCGCTGCTGTTCCTCGCGCCAGGAACCACGGCGAGCCCCGAGGTCTGCGCGACAATCGACGCCGTCCTCGCCCGTCAGGCAGCGACCTCGTCGAGCACGCGGATCGCGCGCGTCGTTATCCTCGGCGAGCCACCGAGCATCGATGCCGGCGAGATCACCGACAAGGGCTACCTCAATCAACGTGCGATCCTCGCGCGACGCGAAGCCGACGTCGCCCGCCTGTTCGCCGACGGTCCTGACGTGCTCGTCGGTCAGCTCTCGGGCAAGGCGACGTAGGGCAAGTAGACGCGAAACTTCGCGCCACGACCGGGCTCGCTGTCCACGGCCAGGTACCCACCGCTCTGCTTGACGATCCCGTACACCGTCGAGAGGCCGAGCCCCGTACCCTTGCCGAGCTCTTTCGTCGTGAAGAACGGCTCGAAAGCTCGGGCCATCGTCATCGCATCCATGCCGACGCCGTTATCCTTGGCGGTCAACAGCACGTAGGTCCCCGGCCTGGCCCCCGTGATCTCGACGCACGCCGCAGCATCGAGAGCGACGACCTCGGTGCGCAGCGTCAGCAAGCCTCCGGTCGGAAGTGCGTCGCGCGCGTTGAGCGCGAGGTTCGTGACGATCTGATCGAGGACCGAGCGGTCCAGGTGCGCACCACCCGAGGTGGCGTGAAGTCGAGCCGCAGCTCGACCGTGGGTCCGACGAGCTGACGGAGCATGTCCGCGAGGCTCGCGATCACGCCGCTGATGTCGACGGTCTCAGGTCCAGGTGACGCTCCTCGACCTCGCCTCCGTAGTTCTACGCGGATGTGACGCATCTAGCGCACGGTCGTTGCCGCGACGATCTTCGCGCGGAGCTCCGCACCCACATCCTTCGTCTGCGTGGTGCGCCGCTTCGCTGCCGCGGTCGCGAACGCCGCGAGCTCCGCCTCCGACTGCGTCGTGATCGCGACACCCGCCTTCACCAGCGCCGCGATGCCGCGCTCCGTCTCCTTGCGCCAGCTCGCGCGGATCTTCGGCTCGCGCTCGCGGCACACCGTGAGCACCGCCTGCTTTTCCTTGGCCGTGAGCTTCGCCCATGCTGCCTTCGAGAACACGAGTCCGCCGACGACGTAGCGGTAGCGCAGCGTCGTCATCGCCCGCACCTTGGTACTTCCGATCGCCAGCATGTACAGCGGCGGCATCGCCCACGCGCGCGCCCGCCCGCTCGTGATCTCCTCGGTGAGCTTGCCGTCGAGCGGCATCGTCAGCCACGGCGCCGCCAGATCGAGGACCGCGCGCATGCTCGTGATCGGCTGTGTCGAGAACACCTGCGAGAACCCGAGGTCGGCCCACATCGCGAACGTCAGCTCGCGCTTCGCGAACAGGTCGCGCACCGTCGAATCGACGGCAGTGATCGCCCGATCCACCTCAGCATAGTCGCGAACCAGCCCCGCCCCGCGCCACACCGCCATCTCTGGCACCAGCGCGGCGAGCCCCGTCTCCGAGAGTCCACCACCGTCGAGCTTGCCGTGGTCGATGAGCTCCGCCATCGCGGCCTCGTCGCCGAGTTGCCCGCCCGAGATCCAGTCGATCACGACCATCCCGCGGGTGCGCTTCTCGATCTCCTTCCCGAGAGCCTGGATGTCCTGCATGTAGCGGCTGCCGTCGATCGCTTGCGTCCCGACGCGCAGGCGTACCGGATCACGCGGCTCGTCGGCGTGCGCCACGGTGACCAATGCGAGCAGCACGAACCCGATCAACCGCACGGCCATCCGTGGAGCGTGGCGCGAGTGCCGCGAGGCGCGGCGGGCAAACACCGGCAGCTATCTACGGACGCATCGGCGGCAGGCGCTTCTTGCCGAGCTTGGGCAATCCCTTCGAAGGCGACGGCGGTGCGCTCTTCGACGGCGGTTTGCGCTTCACCCGGTCGAGCTCGTCGACGCACGGGGCGTGCTGGCGGAGGAACTTGTTCCCGACAACCTTCGCGACGCGCTTCCACACGAGCTTCGTCTTCGCCGCGACGGTCGGATCGATCTTCGCGATCTCGCAGAGCCTCGTCGGCTGGCCCATCAAGAACTCGAACACGGACGCGCGGTCCTCGCGTGCGTTGGTCGTCGCGTACGGATTGACGAAGCCAACCGGGCGCACCCTCTCCGCGCCGGCCGGATCGCGATACGCGAAGCCCGGCGGGTTGATGGCATCCCACTCGCGATCGAGGTCGCGCAGGGTCGCGTAGTCGAACAGGTGAAACATCTCGTGATGGACCACCTGGCTGATGCCGAAGTGCTCGTGTTGCGGAGTGCCGTCCACGAACGCTTCGACGCTGATCAGCAGCCGGTGCTGGTCGGTGAGCGCGACACCAGCGGGCGGCTCCTCGCCCTCGATCCGGATCGTGCGACACAGCGCCACGTGCTCGAGCTCGGTCGCCGCGACGAAGGACGGTGGATACGCGCCGAACGCGAAGGCGACCGCATCGATCAGCGTCGGATCGACCCCACCCGTGTTCTCGCGGCTCGCGACGTCGCAGCGGACGCAGCGCGCCGACGAGCACCGCTCGATCAGCGGCTGGGTGTCGATCGCGACGTTGTTGCGCGCGAGCGTCGCCCGGAGGCCGGCGATCCGGGCGGCGTAGGTCTCGCCGTCGATCAGGTTCTCGGGCTCGCGCTGCGGCTGACTCGCCGGAGAAGGAACCGCTTGCACACATCCGATCCCGAGCGTCAGAGCTGCCGCCCACCAGCGCATGGGCCTACCCCTGGCATCTCTCGTGCCACCTCGAGGCTGCCGGAGGTCAGCCGGTTAGCCGACGAGCGAGCAGCCGCGAGTGATGCAAACGCGTCACACGCGTGAAGAACGGCGAGTGGTCACGGCACGTTCTCGGAGCCCGGTGTCAGGGTCCCGCAGGCGGCCCAGTCGGTCGCGGCATCGTTGGTGTCGCTACCGTTCGGCAGCCTGCACAGCGAGCGCGTCACCGAGCTCGAGTCGGCCACGGTCGCAGGGAGCAGCGTGCCCTCGACGAGCGAGACCGGGGCGGGGAAGCCGTCGAGTGACGCATCGGCGATCGCGCCCTCGTAGGAGAACGCATCGATCACCGTGTGGGTCACGCCATCGATCAGCGCGACACCATCGGGCATCCCGTTCTGGATCTGGTCCTGGCTCCACACCGGATCGAGCTTCATCGCTCCGCCGGAGACGCTGACGTTCGGACCCGCGATCACGTGGTAGCGTCCGGGAGCGAGCGTGCCGATCGACGACAGATCGACCGAGTCGTAGACGACGCTGGTCGCGCCGTTGACGAGCACGACCTGGAGGCCCGCGAGCGAGACCGGGACTGCCGACGGGTTGAACAGCTCGATGTACTCGGCGGTGTCGGTGCCGATCTGATCGTAGTCGACCTCGTTGATCACGATGCGGGGGGTGGCGCTGTTGAGGACGAGGACGTAGTGCTTGAGGGTCTTCGGATTGTCGCCGTCATCAGCGGACAGCTCGAGCGTGTAGCGATCCTGCATCGCGACCTGCGTCGGCGTCGGACACCACCGCCAGCTCGCGGACGTGCCGTCGATCTCCATGAACTGCGCGCCCGAGATCGCCGGCGGCTCTTCGAGGATCGTGACCTGCGGTGAGTCTTGATCTTCGATCAAGATGTCGACCATCACGCACGCTGCGGGATTCGCGGCGGTGCCGGCGCCGAGCGGCTGCCGGAAGATTGGAACCGCACCAAGCGCCGAGCGCACCTCGATCGAGATCGAAACGACGGTGGTCTCCGAGGTATCCGAGATCGTGAAATCGAACGGGTGGGTGCCGACGTCCTCCGCGAGCGGCGTCCAGCGAAACACGCCCCTCCCGCTCGGATCCTGGCTGATCGAGGCGTTGCCCTGGAGCGAGATCTCGGTGTCGACGCCGTACGTCACGCGATCACCATCGGCGTCGGAGCCCTCGATGTACACGACCAGCTCCGCGCCCACCGTCGCGACCTGATCGGAGAGGCCATCGATCTCGGGGGCCGAACCGCCCGAGCACGCGGCGACGGCGCCCGCGAGCACGATGCTGATTCCCTTCCCCGATGACATGCCTGTACATGCTACCGCGGACCTCCGAAGGCGTCATTTACAGAGCGCGACGAGGGGCTACGTCGGAGCGACGCTCTCGAACAGGCGCCGGCGCGCCGCCGCATCGGGTAACGCGTTGATGACGATCTGCCGCACGACGCTGGCGAGCTGCTTCGTGAACCCCCCCGTGTTGTACGCCTGCCCGTAGCGCTCGCAGATCGCGCGCACGCGGGGCGCGAGCTCGGGGTACCGGATCGCCGGGATGTCGGGGAACAGGTGGTGCTCGATCTGGTGGCTGAGGTGCCCGGTGAGGAGGTGAAACGCCCGGCTGCCCTCGATGTTGGCGGAGCCGGTGAGCTGGCGCACGTACCACTGACCGCGGTTCTCGCGCGCGGCCGCCGCGGGCGTGAACGTCGCAACCCCCTCGGGGAAGTGACCGCAGAAGATGATGCTGAACGTCCACAGGTTCCGCATCGCGTTCGCGATCGCGTTGCCGACGATCACGCGCGGAGCGTTCGCGAGCGCGAGGAGCGGATACACCGCGTAGTCCTTGCCGAGCTGCCACGCAGCCTTGCGGAGGAACGGGCGCGCCCGCCGCTTGAGCTCCGCAAACGACTGCTTGCCGGCGACCGTCTCCACGATCTGCAGATCGTGGAGACCCACGCCCCACTGGAACAGCAGCGCGAGCACCGCGGCCGCGATCGGTTGCACGATGTGAAGCGGCTGCCAGCGCTGCGCGGCATTGACGCGTAGGATCGAGTAGCCGAGGTCGCGATCGCGGCCGATGATGTTCGTGTACGTGTGGTGGACGACGTTGTGGGAGTGCCGCCAGTCCTCCGCCGTGCACACCGTGTCCCATTCGTAGCGGCGCGAGTCGAGGTCCGGATCGCCCGTCCAGTCGTACTGGCCGTGCATCACGTTGTGCCCGACCTCCATGTTCTCGAGGATCTTCGACGCACCGAGTGCCGACGCGCCGACGACGAACGAGATCGGCCCGACGCCGAGCTGGAGCAGCACGCGTCCGGCGACCTCGGTGTACCGCACGACTCGCAGCATGCGCCGGATGTGATCGAGGTCGCGCTGGCCCAGATCCGCGGTCACCTCGGCGCGCAGCGCATCGAGCTCGGCGCCGAACGCGTCCGATTCCGCCGGTGTCAGCTTCCTGCTGCTCATGGGAGTCGATCCAGCTGGAGGTCACCCTGCGCAAACGAGACGCACAACCGGATCTCCTCGTCGGGCTCGCTCGACACGCGCCCGGTGGTCAAGTCGAGAACGGTGCCGCGCTGCTTGATGCACTTGCACGTGTGGCAGACGCCGATCCGGCAGCCGTGCTCGGGGCGCTCGCCTGCGCGCTCGAGCTGCTCGAGCACGGTTCCGGTGCCTGACACCGCCACGCGACGATCGCCCAACTCGATGACCTTCGCCGTCGTGCCGCCGCGCGGCCGCCCATGGAGCCGCGGCGTCGCGAACGTTTCGGTCACCACGCGCTCGCCACCCACCGCGACAACGAGCTCGCGCAGGCCGGTCGGGCCGCACACGTAGATCGCGCGGATGTCGAGGTCGGGCACCAGTGCGCGGAGCTCGCTCTGATCGAGGCGACCGTGCTCGCCGGTCCGCCGCGCGATCAAGCGCATCCCGGTGTGCTGCGTCGCCATCGCGGCGAGCTCGCGACCGAAGATCGTGTCCTCGTCTTCGCGCGCCGACTGGATCACGACGACATCGTGGAGCGTCCCGTGCGCTGCGAGATCGCGGAGCATCCCGAGGATCGGTGTGATGCCACTGCCGCCGGCGACGAGCAGCAGCGGTGCATCGACGTCGCGCACGATGAAGTCGCCCGTGGGGCGCCCGAGCCCGATCACTGCACCTGGCCGCAGATGATCGTGGAGCCAGGTCGAGACCCGCCCCCCAGCGAACCGCTTGACGGTGATCGTGATCCGATCGCCCGGTGCCGAGGCGCCCGACGAGATCGAGTAACAGCGGCGCACGCGCACGCCATTGATCTCGACCTCGATCGTCACGTACTGGCCGGCGCGATGACCCGGCCAGTGGTTGTTCGGAGCGAGTACGAAGCTCTTGGTGTCCGGCGTCTCCTCTACGACCTCGATGACGCGTGCACGCAGCGCGTACGGGGACCACGTCGATCCGAGCTCGGCGAGCCAGAACTCCGCCTGGCGATCGAGGAACCAGCGGCGAATCGCGGACGCGGCGAGCCGGGCCCCGGCAGCTCGAAGCCGGGACAGAGCTGGCGTCGGAGCCGTCGGTGCGGGTGCCACGGAGGGCACTCTACGCGGGGACGGTCGCCCGTCGTGGCGGAATGACGATTTCCGACGCAATCGTGACCGAGGGGGCCCCTAGTACATCGGCTTGCCGTCGGGCTTGCGCGTCGGAACGAACGGCGTCCGGTGCTGGTCATCCGGTGCCGTGAGGCGCCGCGCAGAGGTCCCGACCGGCTCCACGAGCTGCCGCGCGTGAGCGACGCGCCAGCACGTGCCGTGGTGCGCATCGCTGAGATAGACGCCGTACGGGACCTGGCCGGCGGCAATGGATTCCTCGCACTGCGCCCGCGCCGCGCCGATCGCGTCGAGCATGAACCCGGAGACGCCGGGGTCGGGGAGCTTCGCTGCCTGCGTCATCTTCACGCTGATGTCGTCGGCCTGTGGCGGGTCAGGGCAACGCAGCGAACAGGATCATCAGGCCGTCGCCGAAGTTCTTGCTGGCGCCGGCATGGAGCGTGAGCCGGTAGGTCGAGCCGACCTTCAGCCGGGACAGATC
>JANOPP010000012.1:0-18011 GCA_031421915.1 Myxococcales bacterium
TAGCTTGAGGGCACCGGCGAATCCGGTGCCTTCGTCCGTTTCGGCGTACGATCGGCGCATGCTGCGCGCGCCCACGCTCCTGATCGCCGCCCTCGCCTTCGCCGTTCCCGCCTCTGCCGTCGCCGACACGAGGGCTCAGAAGGCCGCCAAGAAGAAGAAGGCAGCGAAGAAGGCCAAGGCCGACAAGGCCAAGGCCGACAAGGAGGCAGCCGAGGCCGGGGAGGAAGAGGCGACGCCTGACTCCGCGCCCGACGCCGCCGCGGATGCGGACGTGCTGAAGACGAAGGCCGACGCGGAGGCCGAGGCCGACGCCGAGAAGGCCAGCGCGGATGCCGAGGCGACGCAAGAAGAGGCGAAGCCCGAGCCAGCGCCCGAGCCCGCAGCGGCGGCGAAGGGCACTCCACTCACGTTGCCGAAGGGCCAGCTCCTGATCGGCGGCTCGACCGCCAACATCTCACTCTCGACGGACGCGGTCGCCAAGCCGGTCTCGTTCACGCCGTCGGTCTGGTATGGCATCACCGACAAGCTGTCTCTCGGCATCACGCACGACGGCGGCACCACGGGATGGTCTCCGCGTCCAACCGGGGTCAAGACCACGACGACCAGCATTCCTGGCGCGCCGCCGCTCGTCGAGACAGCGGGCTCGGGCATCTGTATTACGGGCAAGGATAGCGGCTGCCCCACGGTCTACGACAACGTCGGAATCGGTGCGCTGATCGGACTCACCGACGCGAAGCTCGCGGTCGCGGCCAACGCCGGCGTCGAGGTGACCAGCATCGAGGAGCTCTCGATCGGCCTTCGCCTGGGTGTGATCGGTAAGTTCGCGGTCTCCAGCAAGCTCGCCATCGTGTTCGATCCGAGGCTCACGATCCGCGCGACGGATCGCGACGTCGGCAGCGAGACTCTCGACGTTCCCCTGTGGGTCTGGTTCGAGCCGAGCGCGAAGCTCGGGCTCTACGTGCACACGGGGTTCGCGGGCCCCTTCGATGGCCTCGCGGACTCGTTCAACGTGCCGCTCGGTCTCGGCGCGAGCTTCAATGCGGGCTCGAAGCTGACGCTCGGTGCCGACTTCCACTTCTCGAACCTGCTCGGCAAGGGCGGTGGTGCAGACGGCCGTGTCCTCGGACTCCGGCTCGCAGTCCGCATCTGACCCAGGAGAGTCATGACCCGACTGACCCACGTCCTGATCGGCGTCGCCACGACGCTCGCCCCCCTGCATGCCTACGCCGAGGTGGTCGAGAACCCCGACGGCCAGGCTCCGCCGCCCCCGGTCGCCACGGTCACCGAAGGTGTCGCGGTCCCCTCGATCATCGACCGTGCGATCGTGCTGCGAAAGGACGCCTTCGCCGCGCATGGCGACCTCTTGATCGCCCACACCTCGGTCACGATCGCCGGCATGACGTTGAGCGGGACCTCCGAGGCACTGGCGCTCGGCGCCGGCTATGGCGTGACCGACCAGATCACCGCAGGCGCAAGCTACGCGTTCACGCTCAACGAGTTCGAGATCAAGGGCCCACTCACCGCCTACGGCGTGTTCGGCCTGACCGATAACGGGACGCTGGCCGTCTCGGCGGGCGCTGACCTCGGTGTCGACCTCGCCGCCGACAACGCCCTCGCGATCCATGCGGGCCTCGCGGTCCGCTACAAGGTCGCACCGACGGTCGCGCTGTACACCGGGAACCCGTACGCGCCCGGCCCGGCCGGTCAGCACCTGGCGATCAGCCTCGAGGACGGTGGCGCGAAGACGTTCTCGTTCCCGGTCGGCGTCGCGGTCCAGGCGACCCCGCAGCTCTACGCGTTCGCACAGACCAACCTCGCGACGATCCTCCTCTCGGATCCCGGAGCCGGCGATCGCGTGAGGTCGTTCGACGACTCGATCCCGCTGACGCTCGGCGCCTTCTTCAACGTGAACAAGAACATCGACGCCGGCGGGTCGTTCCAGACCGACCTCCACGGCATCGCCGACTTCTACGTCGTCACGCTCGGCGCCCGCTACTTCATGTAGCCCGGGCGATTGGGCCGAATTTGCGTCCCGGGCCGCGCGTTGTCATCGTTGCCAGATGCGAGGGCTTGCCATCAGCGTCGTCGTGCTCGGAGTTGTTGGGGCCGCTTCCGTCGCACGGGCACAGACGCCGCCGGTGTGCGTCCCCGAGGAGGTCGAGCCTCCCCCGCCCAAGCATGACCAGCTCAAGCTGACGAAGGTGAAGTTCGCCGACCTGCCTGGCTGGGCCGACGATCGCCACGCCGAGGCCGTGCCCTCGTTCCTGCGCTCGTGCGAGGTGCTCGCGAAGCTCGCGGACAACGCAGCCGTCGGCCACGACGGTCACGGCGGCAAGGCGCGCAACTGGCGGAAAGCGTGCGCGGCGGCCGGCAAGCTGACCGCCGGTGATCACGCGGCGGCAAAGGCGATGTTCGAGGCGGAGTTCGTCCCGCATCAGGCCGCGGGCAAGGGCGGCCCCGAAGGCAAGCTCACCGGCTACTTCGTGCAGGAGCTCCGCGCGTCGAGGAAGAAGGGCGGAACGTACAAGTACCCGATCTACGACCGTCCCAAGGACCTCGTGATGATCGACCTGTCCAAGCACATCCCCGACGCGCACGGCCGGCGGATCTGGGGGCGGCTCGATCCGAAGGGCGACGTCCTCCCCTACTACACGCGGCCCGAGATCCGCGCCGGCGCGCTCGCTGGCAAGGGACTCGAGATCATGTACGCCGACGATCCGGTCGACGTCCTGTTCGCGCACATCGAGGGCTCGGCGAAGGCCCTCATGGACGACGGGACCAGCGTCTGGCTCGAGTTCGCCGGCAAGAACGGGCGCGCGTATCGCGGCGTCGGTGGCGTGCTCAAGGGCATGGGGCACCTGACCGCGCCGGGCAGCGGCACGATGCAAGGCATCCGGCAGTGGTTCAAGGACAACCCGACGAAGTTCGACGAGGTCGTCGACCAGAGTCACTCCTTCGTGTTCTTTCACGAATCGAGCAAGCCGGGCGCCGTCGGCTCGCAGATGGTCGTGCTCACCGCGGAGCGCTCGATGGCGATCGATCGCGCCTTCATCGCGCAGTCAACGCCGATCTGGGTCGAGACCCGCGCGCCCGTCGTCGGCAAATCGGGCAGCGCACCGTGGCGCCAGCTCCTGATCGCGCAGGACACCGGTGGCGGCATCCTCGGCGCCGTCCGCGGCGACATCTACTGGGGTGACGACGCGGCTGCCGCCGAGCGTGGCGGCCGGATGGGCGGCGCCGGGAAGTACTGGCTACTACTGCCCAAGGGCGTGACGAAGTAAACGCTCAGCTTTCCGTCACTGCCAGGGCAGATCGCTGACGGGGATCTCGATGCCGGGCAGCCGGGTCGGACGCAGCACATCGCCACGACGCAGGAGCTGCGAGGAGCGGTAGACACCATTGTACAGATCGGTGAATACCTCGACCGCTACGTCTGCGACATCGATGATCCAGTACTCCGGCACGCCAGCCTCCGCGTAGATCGGTGTCTTGACCTGGCGATCCTTGCGCAAGGAGGAATCGGCGACCTCGACGAGCAGGAGCGCTGGCGAAGGACGTTCGGGATCTTGTGGATCGTCGAGAGTAACAACAAGATCGGGTTCAGGCTTTGAGTACTCACCGGCAGCATACGGGGAGTGCTGGCGAACCAAGTACGCGTCACCGAGCGCGAGTGTCAGGCGCTTTCCTAGTCTTGCCACCATGAACAGGTGCGGGTCGCCCTGAGGACTCATGGTGACGAGCATTCCGCGCAGCAGCTCGACAGGTTCTCGGTCGAACATCCCGAGCCCGACCATCTGCTCGTACTCGGCACGCGACAGGCGGCGAATCGGTTCGACCGCGAGGTAAGGATCCAGCATCGATTGCAGCATAGCATCGTGACTCGCACGACCCCGTAGCGACGTTCGTGCCACCACGAACCACGCGAAATCTCGTCGCTGTTCGCATCGATCGTCCGGACGTCGGCCGGACGCGTCCGTGGATCGGGTCAAGCCCGGACGGAAGTCAGGGAACCGGAAGATCTGCGGTGCCGCGCTTCCAGCGCCCGTCGCCGTCGGCGTCGACGAGGATCGGGCTCGCGATCACGAACGGCGTGACGCCCGCGCGCTTCCACTTGTCGCGCTGATAGCTCCCGGTGAGAGCGAGCGGTAGCGCGGTGTCGCCGTCCGCGGTGATTCCGACCCAGGTGTCCGCGGTGCCGACGGCGATGTCGCCGGTCCAGCGATGTGTGCGGACGTTCGCCGGGACATCGATCGTCTGGACGAGCGATGGGCCGCTGGTGCCGCCGATCGTGATCCGGATCCGCTCGGCCTTCACGAACCGCGTCTGCGACAGCTCGATATCGAGCTTCACGCTGCCCGCGGTCGCGCGCAGTGACTGGCCCGGACCGATGGCGGCCTCGGTGCCCGCGGTGGCCTCGACGTCGAGCCACGGACCCGATGTCGCGACCACGCGACGCGCGCGGATCGCGGCGACGAACGCGGACTCGTCGAACGGCGTCGTCCGCGGATCGTCGACGAACACGTAGCTACGCGTCGTGCCGTCGAGGACCCAGTTGAGATCGTGGGTATCACTGTTGCCGAGCGGCGTGATCAGGTGGCCGTGATCGATCATCGTGTAGAAGTCGCGGACGCCGTCGTCGAACCGGCGATCACCTTGGACGTTGAACGCGCTGTAGCCCGCGAGCACCTCGACCGCATCGAACGCGAGCGGGAACGGAGGCGGCCACGCCACGCCGTCCCATCCGGTGCCGTCGTAGAGCGCGGTGGAGCGAAACCGCGGGTGATTGACCTGCACGATCGGCGAGCCGGGCATGCCGCGCGCGATGTCGAACAGCTGCTGCGTGGTCGCCTTCTCGACGAGCTCCTTCGCGGGCGCACCGCCGTTTGGCTTCGTCCGATCGACGACGACCGGGTAGACGCCGAGGTGGAACGAGCTCGCGGTGAGCTCGTTCGATGCGATCGACGCGACGATGTTCTCGTACCCGAGGTCCACGATCTCCTGATCGAGGTCGCCATTGACGTTGTGATCCGAGAGGCCGATCACCTGGATGCCCGCCGCGACCTGCGCGATCACCCGCTGCGGGTTCGGCATCATCGAGTCGGCCGACGCGCGAGCGTGGACATGGAGATCCGCGGCGAGCGCGCCCGGCGCGGCCCATGCACGCTCGAGCGGAATCTTCAGCTCGACACGGCCGCGCCCGGCGGTCAGATCGACCTGCCCTTCCCACAGCTCGAACTCGATGCCGCGCCACGCCCAGACCTTGTACGTGCCGTACGGGATCGCGGGAGACGGCACGCACGCGTCGATACCGACGGGGATCTCGGCGCGCCCCGAGCCGACGATCAGGCCGTCCCACGACGCGACGACGCCCGAGACGATCGGACACGCAGCCGAGCCCTGGCGTGCACCGTAGAGATCGATGTTGCCCATGTGCAGCGGCTCCCCATCGGCGCCGAACAGCAGCACGCGCGCGCCGACGTGGGCCGCACCGTCCGTGATGTCGAGCGACAGCGTCGTCGACGGTTGCTCGGGCTTGCCGCGCCCACAGGCGACCGCGGCGATGAGCGCGACGGCGGCGAGCCAGGGCGCCCGCGTCATCGCAAGCGGAACTCGGCGCCAGCCCCGATGGTCATGCCGAGCTGCGGCTCCACACCGAGGCCGTGGCCGAACAGGCCGAGGCCGAGCTGGACGTCCGCCTGCACCACGACCGCGATCCCCGGCATCACGCGCGTGCGGATGCCACCACCGGCGTGGAGCGGGAACGCGAGACCCGAAACGTCGTCACCGGAGTAGCGCACGAGCGCGACGCCGATGCCGGCCCGCGCGAACGGTCGGAAGTTGCCGCTCTGGGCGAACATACGACGCACGCTCGCGGAGATCTCGAACGAGCTGCCGGATGCGAAGCCGTGATCGCAGAGGAACTCGTCCATGCGATCGCGAAAGCAGCGCGCCTCGCTACCGCCATAGGTGAACGCGGCGGCGCCGTCGAACCAGTCCACGTCGGAGAGCTGGTAGATGAAGTGGCCCGCGATCCGCATCCCCCCGGGCGTGACGCGGCCACCGCCGGTGACACCGAGCTCGGCACCGACCGCGCGATCGCTCAGCTCGTCGTTCTGCGGTGCGTCGGTCTCGGTGGTCTCCGCATCGGCGGCGTCGGTCGTGAGGCTCGCGCCGTCGATGACGGTGCCGGCGTCGGGCGAGGGCGCCGGGTCCGCCACGGGCGCAGGATCCGCGGGCGCGGTTCCGCTCGGCGCAACCTCCGGCGGGACCGGGACCTCGTCGGCCGCAGCGCGCGCGGTCGTCAGCGCGAGGGTCGCGATCGCCGCAACGGCGCTCAGGCTCCGATGCATGCCTTCACCTTCTCGGTCATGTTCTGGCGGCCGTCGAGCTCCTTGCAGTCCCAGCCAGGACCGAGGAACGCGCAGTCACCCGTGACGTTGCAGGTGAACAGGCACACGCCGCCCTCCTTGTCGACACAGCGCGCGTCATCTGGGCACTCGCGATCACTCTGGCAGTCGAGCGTGCACAGACTGTCGGGGAAGTCCTCGCTCGCCGTGAGGCAGCGGTCGTCGCACTCGCGCGCGAACTCGCAGCGCGCGCCGATCTCGCGCGAGACACCACCACCGTCGGCGCAGGCGCCGAGCAGAATGATCACGGCGAACAGGGCCCTCATCGGCGTCGAAGCTACCGCGGGCGCGCCGAGGCTGCCAGTTTCGCCAGCCGGCGGTGATCTCGGCTCAACCGCGACGGCGACGGCGCGTTGCACCGGCCACATGCGCGAGCGCGGACATCATCGCCTCGGCCGCACGCGGAGAGTCGCGCGCGGCATCCGCGAGCGGCTGCAGTGCGGTCTCGAGATCGGAGCCTCCGCGCAAGGGGCCGTGCGCGGACCACACGAGCTCGAGTGCGCGCTGCGCGGCGACCTCGCCGATCACGCTCGCAAACGCGGGAGATGCGATCGCCGCGATCCGCGCGAGATCGGCGATCGCGCAGGCGGATAGGCGACCGCCACCGAGCACCCAGTCGGCGAGCGCATCCCATGCGCGCGGGTCGATGATCGCGGCCTCGGGTGGCGCCTCGGGGACGCGCACCACGTTCGGCGCCACCGCACCGTGATCCGGCGGCGTGATCACGACAACGCGCTCGCGCGAGCCTTCGAGGATCAGCATGCGAACGAACCGGCGCTCGACCTTCTCGTTGTCGTTGCGCGCGCCCACGAACCCGTCGATCGCGATCGAGGTCATGCCATCGAGAAAGTGCCGGCGCTGGCGCCCGTCGGGCATGCGCAGCACCAGCACGTCGGGCTCGAGTTGAACCTCGGCCCGGGCTGGGCGGAACGGTACGGGATCGCGATACAGGGCAGTGCGCCCCATGATTCGGATCATAGCAACCGGCTGGCGCCGCGGCAGAACCATCGCCGGCCGGCGTGACGCGCAGCGCTGCGGCAAGAAGGGGTCCGTGCCACGTAGATCACCCCCGAGATCTACGTGGCTCTGATCCCTCTTCCGGGTCAGCGCTTCGGAGGCCGGGGCGTCGGCTTGTGCCCGGGCTTCGTGGGCTTGCCGATCGGCGACTTGGCGACCGCCGCGGCGGCGCCCGCCTCGGTCTGCTTGGGGGGCATGGGCGTCTTCGTGGACGGCACCGCGACCTTGGTCGTGATCTGACCCTTGCTCGTCGATGGTGGCGTCACGGGGCCGCGGGGCGCCGTCACCGGGCCACGGGGGGCGACCTTCTTGGGCTTGGTCTTCTTGGGACCCGCGAGGGCGGCGGCCCGCTTCTCGGCGGTCGTGACCTCGGCGGCCTTCTGGGCCTGAAGGCGGCGGATCGCGCGCAGCCGGAGCTGGCGGTCGAGGCGCGGCTGGAACGCCGACGACTCCTGGATATGGTCGATCCGACCGGCGCGGACCTCGGCGTCCTCCTTGAGGAGGAGCGCGCGGACCTGATCGGGTGACGACAGGGCGCGAAGCTTGGCGATCGTCGCCGGATTGCGCAGCGCCCGGGCGAGGCGCCCGAGGATCGGCAGGTGGAGCCGGTCGTACTTGAGGCCCAGGAGGAAGAACAGGTACGTCGGACCCGCGTCCGGCGCGCCGAACATGATGCCTTCCCACGACCGCCCGACGACGACGAACGGGCGACCGATCTTGCCCTTGTCCTTCGCGCGGGTGTGCAGGAACGCGACGCCGCCCTCCATTGCCGTCGACGACAACGACTCGCGCTCGACGACAGCACCGACGAACCACGGCTTGTCGAGGAGCCAGCCGTTCGTGTACGCGCGTGCCGCGAGCTCCTCGATCACACCGACGGGGGTGCGAGCGCGGAGGATCGGAATGATCGCCTGATCGGGGAGCAGGTCCTCGAGCGGCAGCTTCATCCCATCGGGGACGTCTGCGAAGTTCTCGTCGTCCCCGACCAGCTGCTGCTCGATCCATTCGTCGATCGACGCGCGCTTGAAACGCCACTGCCGATCGACCTGGATCGAGGGAATCTTGCCCGTGGAGACGAGCTTGGTGACCGTGGCCTCGTCGAGGTGGAGGTACACCGCCAGCTCGTGCATGGTCAGCAACTGCCCGTCGGATCCTCGATTTTTAGCCATACCGATAGTGCGGGGATTGTATGGGGCCGTGAATTCGCACGCTAGGCGCAGGGCAGCGTAAGATTTCGGGATGCGTAGGCCCCGGTGGTCGCTCCGCCGAGCCCGAGTGCTGGTCGGCACCAAGCTGGTGCTGATCGCAGGGCTCGTGGCGTTCGTGCTGATCGCGTGGCTGATCGAGCTGGTCGCCGGGGTCGATCGCGCGATCCACCTCGGGCCGCTGATCGCCGGGATCGTCGCTGGCATCCCCGCGCTGTTCTGGCTCGGCTTCTTCTACCTGATGGACCGCCACGAGCCGGAGCCCAAGCAGCTGGTCGCGGGCGTCTGCGTACTCGGGGCGCTGATCGCCGCCCCGCTCGCGGATTTCGTGCTGTCCCAGGCCGTGCCTCCGGTCGCGCTCGAGATGAACTCGATCGATCCGCTCGGCCTCGATCGCGTTCTCTACGCCGTCCTGATCGCCGGCCTCGCACAGGAGATGTGCAAGTACGCGGTCGTTCGCTACACGATCTACATGTCGCGCGAGTTCGACGAGCCGATGGACGGGATCGTCTACATGATGGCCTGCGGCACCGGGTTCGCGGTGTGGGTCAATTACCACCGCTTCTCGGATCAGGGTCACCAGGTCAACCTGTCGAACGCGGCCGCGCAGGCCGTCGTGACCACGTTGGCGCATGCGTCGTTCGCGGGCGTCCTCGGCTTCGTGATGGGTCGCGCCAAGTTCTCGCAGCGCAGCGCGCCGCTGCGTGGGCTGCTCGTGATGATCGGTCTCCTCGGTGCGGCCGCGCTCAATGGATCGTTCTCCGTGGTCGAGAACTGGGTCGTGAGCACCGGCATGGCGCAGCACCCGTGGCGCGGCGTCGGCTACGCGGCGCTGTTCGCAGCGGGCGTGTTCCTCATCATCTGGTACATCTCGCAGCGCGCGCTCGCGCGATCACCGTTCCGGAGAGATCCGTGACGGACGACAAGAAGCCGAAGGCTCCTGGCAAGAAGCGCTCGCGCAAGACGCCGGTCGCATCGCCCGCGACGTCGTCGACGATGGGGGCGACGCCCGCCCCCGACGCCAGCGGTGCGACGCCCGATCCTGGCGCGACGCCCGATCCCGGCGCGACGCCCGATCCCGACAGCGCGGCGATCGTGAGGCCGATCCCCGACGTGATCAGCGCCGCGGTCGAGCCCGCCGTGATCACGTTCGACAGTGCGCCGGTCGCGGCCATGTCCGACGCCCCGGACATCGCGTCGCCAGACATCGCGTCGCCAGACATCGCCTCGCCGGAGGCTCGCGGGACAACGCCCGCGTCCGATGCGCCCGACAGCGCCCCACCAGACGCCCGCCAAACCAGGCCCGCGTCCGACGCACCGGACATCGCGTCGCCAGACATCGCCTTGCCGGAGGCTCGTGGGACAACGCCCGCGTCCGATGCGCCCGACAGCGCCCCACCAAACGCTCGCCGGACAAAGGCCGTGTCCGACGCGCCGGACATCGCGTCGCCAGACATCGCCTTGCCGGAGGCTCGCGGGACAACGCCCGCGTCCGATGCGCCGGACAGCGCCCCACCGGACGCCCGCAGGCGCAAGCCCGTGTCCTACGCCCCGGAGCTGCCCGTCTCGCCCGCCGAGCCGCCCACCGAGGCGGCGCACGAGCGCCTGCCACGTGCCGGGTCGGTCCGCATTCCCGAGCTCATGGTCGCCGGCGACGGCTGGCCGCTCGACACGTCCGAGGCCGAGAACGCGCCGTTTGGGCTGGTGATTCCGAGCGAGTCACCGCCGCCACCGCCCCACGAGCTGCCGTCGGTCCACATGCCGGATCCCAAGGCCGCCGCGATGGAGGCGGCCCGGATCGTCGGCGAGATCGTCGGCGACATCGAGTCCGCGGGAGGCGCAGCAATCGTCGCCGCGGCCGCGGCCGGGGCCGCGATCGAGGCGGCACGCGCACGCACGCGCGCCGTCGCCGAGGGCGAAGTCACGGTCGCGCCGGTCGGCGAGCTACCTCCCATCGTCGACGGATCGAGCGGCGACGTGCCGTCCGTCGTCACGGTGCGCATGCAGCGCGACCGGATCCTGCGTGCACTCGCGGCCGAGGCGGCGGAGAAGGCTGAAGCGCAGGTCGAGCAGGAGAACGCCGATGCGGCCGAAGCGAAGGGCGAACGGCCCGCCACTGGCCCGGGACGCACGCCGTCCCAGCCCGGCTCCCGCGCACCGTCCCAGCAGGGCCGCGCCACCACCCAGCCTGGCGCGCGTACGTCCTCGTCGTCGATCCCGCGGCAGGACGCGCTCGAGACGACGCCGGCCGACGACGCGGATGACGGCGCGTTCGATCCGGTGCAGGTCGCTGCGGCCGCGATCCAGCGCCTGCGGCGGCGTGCACAGACCGATCTCGCGGAGCTGAAGACCCACTACCACCGCCACGACGTGCTCGTGCTGTTGCTCGCCCTCGTGCTGATCATCGTGGCGGGGCGGATCCATCGCCGCCTCGTGACGCCGCCGACGAAGAAGTTCGCCGAGCGTGGCCTCGTGTTCGAGCACTCGAAGGCGTGGCTCGAGCCCGAGCCGGTGCAGGCCCCGGCTCCGCGCCTCCTGCGCGACATCCCTGGCCAGACGACGAAGACGACGGCGATCTATCACGTCGCGTTCACGTCCTCGCTCGATCCGAATGCGCGGCTCGAGGTCCTGATCGACAAGAAGCCGACGTGGAGCAACATCGTCACCGGGCTCGAGCTCGACCGCCGTACGCGGTGGGGCGAGCTGTACACGCTCGACGACAGCTCGATCCGTTCGATCGCCGGTCACGACTGGCTGCGCACCGCGTATCGCTACGCGCACGTCGCCGAGAAGGGAGACGTGCCGCGCGTCGATCAGGCGCTCGAGTACGCGACGATCGATCGCGAGCAGCTCTACGTCATCACGATCTTCGGCACGGACGCCGAGATCGAGCGGATCGAGACGGTGGTCGCGCCGAGCCTCCGGGTGCCGACGCGGACCGGGTTGCCGCTCGTGCCGCAGTCACGCACGCTGTCGCAGCGCACGTATCCCAATGCGGTCGCTCGCGCGTTCGACTCGACGGTGATGGTCGTCGCCGCGGATCTGATCGACGGTCGCCTCAAGCCGCGCGGCGGTGGCTCGGGCGTCGTCGTCGGGAGCGACGGCTCGATCCTCACGAACTATCACGTCATCCACAACAAGGACGGCAGGCTCCACGACGTCTTCGTGATCGGTCGCTTCAGCAAGCCCGATCACGCGCCACAGCTGTGGTGCGCGGGGCGACCGAGCCGCGGCAAGCTGCAGCGCGACATCGATCTCGCGCTGATCAAGTGCGACCTCGATCTCGACGGCCGCACGTGGAACCCGGCGAATGGCTCCGTGTGGGCCACGCTGCCCGAGGGCCGCAGCGCCGATGTCCGCATGGGCCAGAGGCTGTGGGTGCTCGGCTATCCCGACGTCGGCGGCGGTGGCCTGACGCTGTCGGAGGGTCAAGTCGAGGGCTGGACCGGCGAAGACAACACGGCCGGGCGCGACTTCATCCGCACCGATGCCTCGATCACGCACGGCAACTCAGGTGGTCCCGTCGTCGATGATCATGGCCGGCTCGTCGGCGTCGCGTCCGCGTTCCGCACGCGCACGGTCGCGTCGGGCAACGTGGTCGAGACCGCGCAGGTCGGGCTCGTGCGCCCCCTGTCGGCGGCGAGCTGCCTGCTCGCGATCGCGACCGTGGGCTGGACACCGCTCGAGGGTGCGAACGACTGCGAGCTGCAGCCCTCTGCCGTCGAAGCTCCCGCCGAGGGCGCGCGGCTGTCCTCGAAGGTTCTCGATGCCGCGAGCGAGGCTCCAGTCGCCGACGCGCTCGTGATGATCCTGAAGCCGGGGGTCGACGCGAAGGCGGTCGACGTCAATCGGCTCGACGATCAGGTGCTCGCGTGGGGCCGATCGAACACGCAGGGCGAGGTCCAGCTCAAGCAGCCGGTGCCGGTGCCCGGCACGTACACGGTGATGGTGGTCGCGCGGAACTACGAGCCCTTGATCGGCGAGAACGAGCTCCACCTCGACGCGAACACTCCCGCGTACTTCGATCCGTGGGGCAAGATCTGGCTGCGCTCGCGCTAGTCGATCCGGCTCATCACCGCGTCGATCGCCGCATCGAGCGTGCGCGCCGTGAACGGCTTCTCGAGGAACACGTCGGGCTCGGCGTCGCCAAGCGCTCGGTTCGCGTAGCCCGACATCAGGATCACCGGAACCCCGGGCTGGAGCACACGCGCGGCCGCGAGCACGTCGTAGCCGCTGCGACCGGGCATCGAGACGTCGACGATCAGGAGGCCGAAGGATTCCTCGCGCAGACGGCTCTCGGCCTCGGCACCATCGACCGCGACGACGACGATCGCACCGCGCCGCTCGAGGAGGCGTTGAACGGTGGCCCGCACCGATGGCTCGTCGTCGGCGACGAGCACCTTGACGTTCGCGAGCCTCGCGATCGCGACGATGCCGTCGCGCGGCCGCTTTCGCGGGACCTCGGCGTCGGGTACGACGGGGACACGCACCCGGAAGCGCGCCCCCTGCCCTGGCGTCGAGTCGACCTCGATGTCGCCGCCGAGCCGGCGCACGATGCCGTGGACGGCGGAGAGTCCGAGTCCGTGACGTTCGGGCCTGGTCGTGAAGAACGGTTCGAAGATCCGCGAGACCGTCTGAGGGTCGATGCCCGCGCCGTCGTCGCTGACCTCGAGCTGCCACCACGGCGCGCTCTGGCGCACGACGATCCGCGTCTCGAGCACGACCCGCGTGGCACCGGCCTCGGCCGCATTGGTGGCGAGGTTGAGCACGACCTGCCGCAGCATCTGAGCATCCGCCTCGATCACGACGCCGCCACTCCCACCGTGGATCTCGAGGCGAACGGCGTCACCGACGACGCGCGTCAGCGACTCGCGAAGCTCGTTGATCAGCTCGTCTGGATCGAGCTGCACGGCCATGAACCGGCCGCGACCGGCGTACGCGAGCATCAGGCGGGTGAGCTGGGCCATCCGGTGCCCGGATGCCTCGATTCGATGAAGCGCGTCGCGAGCGCTCGGCGGGAGGTCCCCGTCCTCGAGCGTTGCGCTGGACTCGGCGAGCACCCCCACGAGCAGGTTGTTGAACTCGTGTGCGATGCCGCCGGCGACGATGCCAAGACTCTCGAGTCGCTGCGTCGCCGCACTGCGCTCCTCGGCCTCGGCGCGCGAGGTGACGTCGAGGCCGAACACCTGGATGATGGCCCTGCCGACCACATCGAGGACCGCGACCGCGCACTGGAGCGTCCGGCGACGACCGGCGAGCTCGTACTGGAGATCGCGGACCGCGCCCGGTGCACGCACGAGCTGGTCGCCGTTCGTGAACAGCTCGCCGACGCCGCGCCCGATCAGGCCCGAGGCCGGCCGCCCGAGGGCCGCGCACGCCGCCGGATTGGCCGCGAGCACGGTCCCCTCGGCGTCGAGCACAAGGCCGAACGCGGGAATCCGCTCGAAGTCCACGACCACAACACCACTGGCCATCCCATCTGTGAGTCGGCCATTCCACGAATGGTGGTAGGGGGGGGGCCACGCCGAACCTGAGCTAGCGTCGGGTACGGCGAGAACACCGTAAGGGGTACGCGTACTTGTGCGCGATTCACCACGCATGGTACAGCCCGGACGCACGATGCCGTCGCTCGACCGCGCTGGAATCGATCCCGATGCCGATCGCGTGGTCCGGAAGCTCACCCGCGCGGGCTTCAAGGCCTATCTGGTCGGCGGCTGCGTCCGCGACCTCCTGGTCGGCAAGACGCCCAAGGACTTCGACGTCGCCACGAGCGCGACGCCCAACGAGATCAAGGCGACGTTCCGCAACTCGCGGATCATCGGTCGCCGGTTCCGTCTCGCTCACGTGTTCTTTGGCTCGAAGATCATCGAGACCTCGACGTTCCGCGCGAACCCGCGCGATGAAGACGCGAACGACCTCCTGATCCGCCGCGACAACGTCTTTGGTACCGAGACCGACGACGCCCGCCGTCGCGACTTCACGATCAACGGGCTGTTCTACGACGTCGAGCGCGAGGAGGTCATCGACCACGTCACCGGGCTCGTCGATCTCGACGCCAAGCTGATGCGGACGATCGGTGACCCCGACATCCGGTTCCAGGAGGATCCGGTCCGCATGCTGCGCGCGATCAAGTTCGCCGCGCGCCTCGACTTTGGCTTCGAGCCAGCGACCTGGCGCGCGCTGCTGCGCTGGCGGGGCGAGATCAGCAAGTGCGCTCCGCCGCGCCTGCTCGAGGAGATGCACCGCCTGATGCGCGGTGGTGCCGCGAAGCGCTCGTTCGAGCTGATGGTCGAGACCGGCGTGCTCGCCGTCCTGTCGCCGTACCTCGCCGGCTTGCTCGAGGGTCCGGGCGCCCCTGCCGTTGCCCCGGTGATCACCACGATGACGGTGCCCAAGCCGACCGTACCGATGATCGAGTACGTCGACGAGGATCCGGCGGAGCATGACCCCGACGATCCGGACGAGCTCGAGCGAATGGCGCAGGCCGCTGCGGTCGCCGAGGGTCTCGTGCCCGAGAGCGACGACGACGACGACGACGACGACGACGACGACGACGACCTCGATGACGAGGAGCAGGCCTGGCACAAGGTCTGGGCCGACGAGCCCGGCGCGATCGCCGCGATCACGCGGCCCGCGGCTGCAGCTCCGATCAGCCTCTCGTTCGTGCTGCCGGGCACCGAGCTCGTGAAGCGCCGCGAGCTCGCGTGGTCGACCCTCGCCCAGATCGACAAGGCCATTGCCGACGGTCGCGACCCTTCGAATGCGGTCGCGTTCGCGTCGCTGCTCGCGCCCTTCATCTTCGGCGGCGATGAAGCCAAGGGCAGCGATCTCCACGGGGCGATCCAGGAGCTCGCGAACCCGGTCATCGTTCAGCTCCACGTCACGCGCAAGGACAGCGAGCGGCTCCGCTACATCCTCCTCGCGCAGCGCAAGCTCCTTATCGCGAAGAAGAAGGGCGGCCAGGCGGAGCTCGCCGGAGGTCGCGAGCTGATCGACGACGCAGTGCTGCTGTTCGAGTTGCTCGAGCGCGCAGCCGGTCACGAGGTCAGCGAGATGCCGACCGTGACGTCGACCGGCAAGGGCGACGACGACGAGGGCGAGGACGATCCAAACAATCCGCGCAAGCGCCGCCGCCGCCGCCGCGGTGGTCGCCGGCGCTAGTGGCGCGCGCGGTCGATCAGCACCTGATCGACGAGCTGGTCGACGCCGGCTCGCGAGAGCACTACGCCGACGCCGCGCTCTATGACTACGAGTACCGGCGCCGCCGCGCCGACGTGACCTTCTATCGCGAGCTCGCGACGAAGCGATTCGGGGGACCCGGCCGGATCCTCGAGCTCGGCGCCGGCTCGGGCCGGGTCACGATCCCGCTCGCCCGCGACGGCCACGAGGTCGTCGCGGTCGATCAATCCCGGGCGATGCTGGCGCGCCTGCGCTCGCGCACGGAGAGCCTGCCCGGAGCCGCGCGCTCGCGGGTCACTGTCGTCGACGGCGAGCTGTGTACGTTCCGGGTGCCCGGCCCGAAGTTCCCGCTGGTGGTCGCGGCGTTCAACGTGCTCGAGCACCTCTACACGCGCGGTGAGCTCGCAGCGTGCCTCGCGCGCGTCGCCGAGCACCTCGCCCCCGGCGGTGCGTTCGCCTTCGACGTCCAGATGCCAGACCTCGCGTGGCTGGCGCGCGACCCCACCAAGCGCTGGGCGAAGACCCGCTTCACCGATCCGTCGACGGGCCGCGCGATGTTCTACTCGACGAACCACGACTACGATCCGGTCAACCAGATCGTCACCATTCGCCTCTACTACGACCCCGCGGACGGCAAGAGCGGTGGTCGGATCGTCAAGCTGACCCAGCGGAAGTACTTCCCCGCAGAGCTCGAAGCGCTGGTCGCGGCCGCCGGATTCCGGGTGATCGGCCGCTATGGTGATTTTTTTTGGGCCCCCCTCGATGGGGGTGCCGAGAGCCAGGTCCTGGTGGCCGAGCGAGCCCTGGCGGCCCCGAAACCTCGTCGGAAATTGACCCGTCGGCGCTGATCTCCGACGAGGAATTCCTGATTCCCGACGAGGATTTAGATCATTCCGATTCCTCGTCGAGAAACGAGTTATCCACAGGCGTTTTCCGACGAGGAAATCTGCCCCACCAGGGCCGGGACCATTCCTCGTCGGAGATCTGCTCCGTTCCCGACGAGGATTTTCTCCGCGAATTCCCCAGCAGATGTCAGACGCCTGAAGTACGGTCCGCGCAACACCCTAGGGAGGGTTCACAACATGGCTGAGAAGATCGCGAAGACTGGAATCAAGCGTGACAACGACCTGATGTACTACATCAAGGGTGGCGACGTGTGGGCAACGCCCCGCAAGAAGCCGGGCCAGCCGAAGGGCAAGGCCGCGAAGGTCGCCGCCGCTGGCGTCGAGATGGATTACTCGAAGTTCCTCTACTACCTCGACAGCGACGGCGACGTTGCTCGCCAGGCCCGCCAGGTCGGCGGCAGCAAGCGCAAGAAGAGCGCGAAGTCTGCCCCGAAGAAGGCGGCTGCCAAGAAGGCGCCGGCCAAGAAGGGCGCGGCCAAGAAGGCGCCGGCCAAGAAGGCAGCGAAGAAGTCGGGCGGCAAGAAGGGCAAGAAGAAGTGATCTAGCTGCGCCGAGCTTGGACGACTGTCGTTCCGGCCGGCGCGCAGACACGACTTCTGCTCCTCTACCTTAGATTAGACTCTCGACGCGGAAGGGCTCGCACGGTGATTCGTCACCCGCGGGCCCTTCGGCGTTTCGGGCCCAGCGGTGTTTTCGCCCCGGCCCCTCGCACACGCGGACGGGCAGCGCCAGCCCGCACGGGCCTCCCGCGCCCCGATCAGCAACCGCCCATGCGTACAGGCATTTCGGCACTGGGATCCGAGGCAGCGCGGAATGGATTGCGGTAGCATTTCAGCGAGGTGGTGATGCTTTCGCTATGGCACCGCGGCTTTCTGGCGCTGGCGCTCTCCGTGGGTCTGGTGTCCGTCACTGGCACGACCCGGCCGGCGTACGCCCAGGACGATGACGAAGAGGACGGCGAGGGCGACGAAGAGGAGCCCACCGGCAAGGACGAAGACGAGGAAGACGAGGACGACAAGGATCAACCTCCGATCACCTCCGGCGGCCTCTTCACGATGCGGACCTACCCGGTCCGCGAGATCTCGCGTCCGCTCACGATGACCGAGAAGATCGTCCAGCTCCGGCTCGGCCTGGGCACGGACATCAGCGCCAAGGGAGCGTTCGAGTCGTTCGGCGTCTCGCTCGAGGCCATCTACGGCTACACCGACAACTTCTCGATCATCGGTGGCTTCACCAGCGCCTACAACTTCAACCAGTTCGCGTTCTACGCCGGGTTCGAAGGCGCGCTGCTCTACGAC
>JANOPP010000013.1:0-93033 GCA_031421915.1 Myxococcales bacterium
AACGCGACGCTCGCGATCGCCGGTGACTTCGATGTGGCCGAGGTCAAGAAGTCCGTCGAGCAGTGGTTCGGCAAGTTCCCGAAGAGCGCGAAGCCAAAGGTCGTCGCGGTGCCTGCTCCGGCGATCAAGAGCGCCGAGGTCACGATCGAGGACAGCTTCGCGAAGCTGCGCCAGATCCAGTTCGTGTGGCACTCGCCCGCGAACTTCGGTCCTGGCGACGCGGAGCTCGACATCGCTGCCAGCGCACTGTCGCGCGAGGGACCGGGCCGCCTCTACAAGGCGTTGACGTACAAGGGCCTCGCGCAGAGCGTGAGCGCGTTCCAGTCGGGCAGCGGCTTCTCCGGGATGTTCACGGTGGCGGTGACGCTCAAGGGCGACTCCGACCTCGCGCAGATCAAGAAGGTCGTGATGGAGGAGGTCGGCACGCTGGCGAAGGAGCTCCTGACCGACAAGGAGATCCAGCGCGTGATCACGGGCAACGAGGCCGGGACGATCCGCCGGTTCGAGACGGCGTTTGGCCGCGCCGAGACGCTGCAGGCCTACAACCACTACCTCGGGAACCCCGATCGCGTGACGTGGGACCTCGACCGCTATCGCACGACCAATGCGGAGACCATTCGCGCCACCGTCGCGAAGTACCTCACGCCGAACAACGTCCTCACCGTGATCACGAACCCCGCCGCGACGAAGGGATCGAAGTAATGAAGCGCTCCAGCATCACCCTCCTCCTCGCGAGCATCATTGCGGCCGGCGCCTGCAAGATGGCGCCGCTACCCCCGCCTGCTCCGCCGGCCGATCCGGTTCTCGAGACGCGCCCCCAGCCGGAGACCAAGCCCGTGGACCCCACCCCCGATCCGATCAAGACCGTCCAGACCGCGACGCCGCAGGAGCTGGCGTTTCCCGAGGAGGAGTTCCGCGCGAAGCAGCCCGTCGCCGGGACGCCGCGGCCATTCCGCTTGCCGCCGGTGAAGCCGTTCACGCTCAAGAACGGGATCAAGGTCTACCTCGTCGAGCAGCATGCGCTGCCGCTGGTCTCGATCGATCTCAACTTCGACGGCGGCGGCATGGTCGATCCGAAGGGCAAGGAAGGCCTGTCGGGCGTGTGCCTGGGCATGCTGACCGAGGGCACGACGAACCTCGACAAGATCCAGTACGCCGAGGCGCTCGCCGATGTCGCGTCGAACATCTCGAGCTACGCCGGTGATGACTCGCAGGGCCTCCAGCTCGGCAGCCTGACCAAGCACCTCCCGGCGACGTTCGCGCTGTTCGTCGAGACGCTGCGCTCGCCCGGCTTCCGCGCGTCCGACTTCGATCGGATGGTGAAGCGCCGGATCGAGAGTGTGAAGCAGTCCAAGGGCAACGCCGGCTCGGTCGCGGGTCGCGTCACGGGGCCGGTGCTCTACGGCGCCACGCATCCGTACGGCACGGTGATCACCGAGGACTCGCTCAAGGCGATCACCCTCGACGACTGCAAGACCTACGCGACGAAGTGGCTCAAGCCCGGCAATGCGCGGATGTTCGTCGTCGGTGATCTCACCGAGGTGCAGGTCCGTTCGCTGTTCGACGCCAAGGAGCTCGCGGACTGGAAGGGCGGCGCGGGCAAGGCTCCGACGATGCCGGCACCGAAGGGACCCAAGGGCCGGATCTTCTTCGTTCACGTCGCGAATGCGGCGCAGTCGCAGGTGTCGATGATGCACTTTGGTCCCAAGCGCACGGCGCCCGACTACTTCGCCAACTCGATGATGGCGTCGGTGTTCGGCGGCGGGTTCTCGAGCCGCATCAACATGAACCTCCGCGAGGACAAGGGGTACTCGTACGGCGCGCGCGGCGGCTTTGGCTACTCGAAGCAGTACGGCACGTTCAACGCGAGCGCATCAGTCCGCACCGACTCGACGTATCAGACGCTCCTCGAGATCGACCGCGAGGTGAAGCGCCTCGCCAGGAGCGAGAAGCCGGTCGACAAGGACGAGCTCGAGCGTGAGAAGCAGGGGGCGATCCTCGGACTCCCGGGCCGGTTCTCCACGGCGCAGGCCGCGCTCGGCCAGTACCGGGGCCTCGTCTACTTCGGACTCCCGCTCGACTACTACAACAGCTACGTCGAGAAGGTGGGCAAGGTCACGGAGGCACAGGTCAAGGCCTCGGCCGGCAAGCAGCTCAAGCCAGGTCAGGCGATCTACCTCGTCGTCGGCGACGGCAATGCTCCCGTGATCGTCCGTCAGGACGGCAAGGATGTTCCCTACGCAAAGGACGGTAGGACCCTCACGCTGCGCGAGGCACTCGCGGATCTCGCGACCCGCGGGGATGTGGGCGAGGGTGGGCTTGTGGAGCTAGACACCGACGGGAAACCACTTCGATAACTGATCGAGAGCATTCAGCTCTCGAGTTCTCACTCTTCTCTCGGAGTGATACGCTGGGCGTGATGGTTCGCTTGAACGGGGCGAAGCAACGCGCTCAGCGCGGCTTCACATTGATCGAGATCATGATCGTGGTCGCCGTGATCGCGATCCTCGCGATCGTTGTCGTTCCGACGTTCTTCCGCGAGAGCGCGAAGACCAAGGCGATCAGCGAGGTCGCTCCGATGTTCGCGGAGCTGTCGATTCGCGAGGAGCAGTACAAGGTCGAGGCCGGCGTGTATCTCGACGCTGCCGAATGTCCGACGGTGACGTCGAGCGCTGGTGTTGCCGCTTCGACGTGCACTGCAGCCGCCGACTGGGTCACGCTGCGGATCAATCCACCAGAGGCGACGTTGCGCTGCAAGTACCAGATCGTCACCGGCATTGGGGTGGGCACGAACAATCCGAGCGGCTTCGTGTTCACGTCTCCAGCGGCCAACTGGTTCTACATCCTTGCGACCTGCGATATGGACAACTCGGGAACGGTGAACGCCACCTTCTTCACGAGCAGCGTCGACACCGCGATCCAGCGACTCAACGAGGGCAACTGATGCGGAAGGCGACACAGCGCGGCTTCACGATGGTCGAGTTGATGGTCGTCGTCGCGATCATCGCGATCCTGGCTGGCTTGCTGATCTCCGCGTCGTCGCGTCCCGTCGGCGCGAGTGCGCGCAATACCTCGGAGCAACTGGTCTCGACGATCAACTTCGCGAAGTTGCGCGCGCAGTCGACGCGCCGGATCCACAGGGTCCAGATCCTCCCGCAGCAGATCGTGGTCTCGCAGCTCTCGGTTACCGGACTCGTGGATCCGGGGGGTGGGTCGACGTACCAGATGATCCAGAACCTCGCGATCCCGGGCGGCGTCAGGATCTGGGACGCGACCCCGGGCGCCACGACCACTCTCGGGACCGCCACGACCGAGAATACGAGCTTGAACTACGCGCTGTTCGTTCGCCCGGACAGCCAGGCGACGGCCACGACGATCTGGGTCACCGACGGACCGCATCAGTGGCGCGTGATCACCTACGGGGTGACCGGCGGCACGTATGCACGTGAGCTCTGGTGATGTGTGCACAAACGTCGTCTGATCGACGACGTCGATCCGAACCACTTATCCATGCGAGAGTGAACACCATGCGGGCTTTCTTCCGTAACACGCTCATCGTATCCGGCCTTCTCCTCGGCATCGGCGCACCCGCGCACGCCGACAAGACGTTCAACATCGGGTCGCTGATCATCCCGCCGGGTGCTGCGTATCAAACCGAGTGCGGCGCGGTCGCCGTGTATGGACTCGTCTACAACGTGCTTCGCGCCAACGCATGGCTCGAGGCCAACAAGGCCACCGTGTGCCCCACGCACACCGCAGCGCAGACGTGCAAGATCGAGATCTACTACAACGTGAAGGCGACGAAGCTCTCGCCCAACCGCTGTACGCCGCTGAGCAACACTTTGGGCACCGCGGATAAGGCTCATGCGACCGCGACGAGCTCGAACGATCCACAATGGAACGACGGCTGTGACTTCGCGATCGTGAACACCGTCGCCACGCCCGTGCGCCTGGTCGATACGTTCGCACCGTTCGGTGTGGATACCAGTATCGTCACCGTGGACAACATCGGTGAGAGCACGGTGTTTCCGCAGTTCCCGTCGAGGACGGTTACGTTTCCCACGTACACGACGGTGCGTTATGGCGGCGGTCCGTTCGTGATCGACGAGATCGATGCTCCGGTGTTCCTGGCGCTACTGAAGGGTACGTTGGCGGCCCCGGGCAATGCGGGCCGGGCAAATGACAGCGCGGCCGGCACTGGCAACTGGGTCGACTTCGCTCCGTTCCGGGCCAACCCCACCTCGTGCGCGTTTCCGGCAACCGTCGGTGGCTACGTCGCCATCCATCGCTCGGCCACGGTGTTCACGGCGCCCGCACTCAAGGCGTTCTCGACGGCACCGCCGCGCGTCGCGCTGCTCGCGACGACGCAGGGCGCGACGACGATCAATCAGCTGAGCATCTCGCAGAAGGATCTCGAGTCGACGGGCAACACGGGTGCGATCAGGAACGCCGCCGGTGTCATCACGTTCAAGACCAAGAACAACCACGGCTTTGTCATCGGCGACTGGATCCTGGCAACCTCGGTCGGGAACGCGGCGTACAACACGCCCGTCGGCACCATCTACACGATCGCCACGATTCCCACCAGCAAGACGTTCACGGTGGCGGCCGCTCCGGGAGCCCTCGCGGTCTCCGGGGGTGGAAGGGTGAGTCGGGTCGGCATCTGGAAGAACACCGGCACGGGCGTGGTCTCGGTGAGGACCAGCGCCAATCACGGGATGTTGGCCGGCCAGACCGCACTCGTGGGTGGCACCTCGGTCTCGGCCTACAACGGCTCGTACGTGATCGGCAGCGTGGTCGGCCCTCGAGAGCTGACCTTGACCGGAACGGTCGGAGCCGCGCTAGCCGCCTCCGGCGATGGTGACATCTCGAGCACGGGTGTGACCATCACCAAGAAGGTATCCGACGGGATCTTGCAGAAGTACCTTGCTCTTGCAGGCCTGGCGTTCCCTGGCGCCGGTGGATGTCCGCCCGGTGGCATCAACGTAGGCAATCTGGCGAAGTGCCCGGGCGGCGGCGTGCGCGGGCAGATCTACGACACGTTCGACATCTCGGACATCGTTCCTCTCCTCGATCCCACCTTCTACAAGATGATCTGGACGCCGCACTGGGAGACCAAGTCGAGCGCCTTCTCCGCGCCGACCGCGGGTGAGATCGCTGCGATCGCGAGGATCTCGACGTTCCTCGACGGGCAGGCGGGCTTGATGGCGGAGTGCCATTCGATCGAGGCGTTCGAAGGGACGACCGCGGAGAACGCGGCCACCGTCGGTCAGTTCCAGACCTGTACACCATCTGGCACCTCGACCCCCGCAAATCCCGTGTGCGCGGGCACCACGGTGCCGTATGCGATCCTCAAGAACGCGGCGGGCCCCACCGGCACGCAGTTCAACTGCAGCGACCCGACCACCGCGACAGGTTCGTCGTGCATCTACTTCGGCTACCCAGGCGATCCGTTCGCCCAGCCGGGCGACTTCAAGTTCGTCCAGCAGGGTGGGTCGGTCACCTCGTACAAGCCTCGGACCGCCGCACCAGCGACGATCTACGAGCCCGGCGTCCTGCCGCTGATCGCTGGTGTGAACAGCCTCGACAAGACCAAGCTCGTCGATCCGGTGACCGCGCGCCAGATGGTCAACACCGACTTCGCCAGTCGCAGCCAGAAGGACAACGACACGACCAAGGGAAACATCCTCTACATGGGCGGGCACGACGTCAGCGGCGTCGTGTCGAGCTCCAAGATCATCTTGCAGTCGCTGCTGCTCCTCGGCGAGCCGCCGATCGTTACGACGATCGAGGAAGTCTCGCGAGCGAGCCCGATCGTGGTGGGGCTTGCTGGGGTGACCGCGATCGTGCAGGGCTCGTTCGAACAGCTCACGCCGGCCGGGTCGACGACGACGGCTGACAGTGACGCGGAGGTCGCCACGTTCCGGTTCCCGGACGTCAAGGGCCACATGCGCGCCGTCGATGTCACGACGCTCACGGCGCAGACTGCGATCAAGGATCTGGTCGAGGTCTTCGATGCCGCCGACCGGCTACCGGCGACGACGAACAGCTACACCGGATGTGGGGGAAACGCGTTCGGTGCGGGGACTGGAAACTGCCGCACGATCTTCACGCACACGGACTCCGGCATGGGACCCGACCGCGTCCTGTTCGAGAGCTCCGAGGCGGCCAACGCGACGCTCAAGGCCGCGATCAACCTTGGCGGAGCGACGCTCAACCTCCAGTTCGGAGAGTTCCTGAAGAAGATCATCGCGGGTGGCGCAGGTTCCATCGCCGTCCTCGGCGGCGTCGACCGGTCCACGGTCGCTGTGGTTCCCTCGAGCGCCGTCGTCCCCGGCGCCGGCGCACGCCCTACGATCATCTACTTCGGTGGCACCGACGGAATGCTCCACGCCGTCTGCGGGAGCGTGTCGCCAGGGCCTTCAGCGCCGTGTGATGTGCTCGGCCGAGAGCTCTGGGCATTTGTACCGAAGCGTCAGCTCCCGTATCTCCGCAAGAACACCGCGCGGGTGGATGGTTCGGTGCGCGTGCTCGACCTGTTTGCCGACCTCGACGGAGCCAAGCCTGGGACTCGCGGTTTCAAGACCCTGCTCGTGTTCCAGACGACGAACGGCGATCCGGCGGTCGCCGGTAAGGAGCCGTCGATCACGGGCCTCGACGTCAGCGATCCTACAGACCCGAAGATCGCCTTCGATTTTGCGCTGCCCGGACAGGGACTCATCGTCAACGTGGGTCGTGTGACCGTCAATGGGGTCAACAAGTACCTGGCGTTCGCCCAGACGAACGCCGGCGCCGCGGCCGTTGGCAACGTGGTGACCGCGGTCGACGTCGAGACCGGACTCGCGGTCTGGAAGAGCGGCGGTCCGGTCGTGGGTTCCCCGTACCTGTTCACTCCGGGCACCCTGCCGTCGCGCCTGGCCGGGACGACGCCTCCCGTCACCGGAATCCCGGGCGGCGCTGTCGGTGTCGATACCCGGGGCACCGGCAATGTCAGCGACGTTGTCTTTGGCACGCTCTATGGCGACGTCTGGCAGCTGGATGCTGCAACAGGCGCGAATCGGCACGGTGCGTCCCCGCTGTTTCAGTTCTCTACAGACCAGCATCCGATCGGTTCACCGATCGCGATCTTTGGAGACGGCTCGCTCTACGGTCTAGCGGCTCCGGGTGGCTATGCGGACCTCGCCGCTTCCACCCTGTGGTCGGCCGGGTCCCACACGGCGGTCGCGTTGAAGCTCTATCCAGCGCTGCCGACCGGGACGTCGCTCCCGCTGCTCGAGACCTCGACACCACCTGGCCTCAAGTTCACGTTCGCGATGGCAGCTGGCGACAAAGTGTTCTCGCAGCCTGTGATCTCGGGTGGTAGTGCGTACATCACTGCCGAGAGTCTCGACGCAAACGCGCTTGCATATGGTTCTGTCACGGCAAACACGGGCCGGGTGTATCGGGTTCCACTCGCACCGGCATGCGTCGATGCTGCTCCCGCCGATGGGGAGTGTGACAACGCCCCGGCACAGACCGCCGCAGGAGTCTTGAGCTCCGTGGTCGCTGGCGGTGTTAGCTCGGTGTGGGTCTATGCTGGCGGCGTCTACGTCATGGGGAAGAACGCTGCGCAGAAGCTCGGCACCTCCGACACGTCAGCTGGCGGATCGGGCGGCTCTTCCATGGATTCGACCGGCACCACAGTGGCGGTCTCGAGCAGCGACACTCCCAGGGTCACCCGCAAGTTGTGGTTGCGCACGCTGTGAAGCTCCGCGCCGGGTCACGTCGACTCCCAGCGTCAGCTGGGTTCACCATGATCGAGGTCTTGGTGTCGATGCTGCTCGCCGTGATCGCGACGTCGGGAATCCTTGCGCTGTACTTCGTCGGTACTCGGGCGTCGGGGTTCAGTCGCCACACCACCGTTGCGACCGTGCTGGCCCAGGATGAGATGGAGCGCTTGCGCACATCTTCGATCTTGGTGGCAGTGCCGAACGTCACGGTCAACTTGAACGAGTTTGGCGCGGTCGTCGCTGGAGGCCTCTTCACGCGAACCTACACGGTAAATGATGGAGGACCAGGCCCCAACGGAATCACTGACTTCGACGAGATGGTCGTATCGGTGGCGTGGGACGACGATGGTTTGACCCGGACGGTGACTCTCCGTTCACGGAGAAACCGATGAGGCGGCGCGGTGGTCAGTCCGGCTTTACGTTGATCGAGCTGATGATCTCGCTCGTGCTGTTCTCGTTCGTGATCGCCGGCGTGCTTGCGGTCGCGGTCTCGATGGCCACTGGGTTCCGCGAGCAGAAGGTCACGATCGGCGCCGAAAGCTCGGCACGGGCCGTGATGGAGTTCATGGGCGAGGCTGTTCGCGGAGTAAGCCCTGGCGTTCCCACGGGAGCCAAGGTCATTGTCGCCGGCGTTTCAGGGGGAGACATCGTCGATCTCGACGACGACGACGGTGGCCCCAACTGCGCGCAAGGTGCGCTCGAGGTCATCAACAGCTCGGTAGCGCCAGACGAGCTCAAGCTGGTGTTTGCATATGGTCAGGTCGCGACGTCATCGCTGACGGCGATGACCGAAGCAAGCACGGGAGGAACGCTGGACGTCGTCAATGCCGGCGAGCTCGCGGCCGGCGACATGATCTTGGTGACGGACTATCAGAAGGGGCACCTCGTGAAGATCCAGAGTGTGGCCGGAAATGTGCTCACGCTTTTCCCCTGGAACTGCACTCCTGTCGTCGCGACGTTCTCGTATCTACCGGGCGCGGTCGTGGTTCGCGCGGCCCGGGCCCACTTCTTTATCGCCCCTCTCGATCTCATTCCGACCCTCTGGATGGACCCCGATGCGGAGGGCCCGCAGCTCGCGGAACCGATGGCCGAGGGGATCGAGGATCTACAGGTCGAGGTCGGTGTCGATGGAGACGCACTTGGCGTCACCGACGGCATCATTGACCAATGGGTGTTCGATGTAGCCGGCGATACGATCCCGCTCGGGTCGCCACGAGCGGTCCGGATCTCGCTGCTTGCCCGAGCGGTCGGTCGGCTGACCGGCACGACGACGGCGCTTCCGCCACAGATCGGAGACCGCGCGCCATGGGGCACGGCTGACAACTTTCGTCGCCGTGCCCTCACGTCGACCATCGAGATCCGCAACTTGGAAGGCTCCAGATGATCCGCCGCACACGCCAGCGCAACAAGCAGCGAGGTAGTGCGATGCTCGTCACGTTGATCGTGATCGGTGCGCTACTCGCCGGTGGCGCGGTGCTTGTCTCCTTGCAGATGTCTTCCAACCGATCGGTCGACCTGACACGGACAAGCACGAGCGCTCTGTACTGCGCAGAGGCAGGAATGGCTGCCGCGCGCCCCGTCGTGGCGGCCAACTACGCCGTGTGGGGAGCCGCAAACGCCCTCCCCATCACGACCGAACCTCTCTGGCTCTACAACGGCATCAACGCTACCGGTACCCACAATCTCGACGCCCTTGGCGGCGATGACTTCCAGGTCACCCTCAAGGACAACGGAGATGAGGGAGCCACCGACGATCCAACGAGCGATACGGACCTGCAGGTCTTCATCATCGTGAAGTGCATCCGCTACCCGGACACCGAGAAAGAGGTCTCCGAGCTCGTCCTCTACAACGGCGCGACCGCCTGTATTCGAGGGCAACAGGGTGGCTGCGTCGGCGACGGCCACCAAGAGTAGAGACTCGATCTCGATGAGCTCGACCGGCAAGGCGCGCCGTGATCGCAGGCGTTCGCTTCAGGCCACGCGTGAGGCACCTCCGGCCGTCCAGCCCATGCCTGCGAGTCCGTGGCTCGTCACACCCGCCTTCGATGTGGCGATCTACGCGACGAGCACGCTGTGGGGCGCTGCGCTGGTGCTCGCACTTGCCGCCTGGATCGAACCGATCCGGATCTGGTTTGCGTTCAACATCGTCTTCACCGCTGCGCACTATGGACCGACGTGGCTGCGAGCGTACGCAGACCGCGACGAGCGCGCCCACAACAAATGGTCGCTCTACTGCTTTCCGCCCGCGGTGTTTGGATTCGCCTACCTCACCCGAGGTACCCCAGAGGTCTTCGCCTTCATCACGTTCCTCTGGGATCGTTGGCACGCCGTGATGCAGAACTACGGCTTCCTGCGGCTCTACGATGCGAAGGCCGCCACGAGCTCACGCCGTCGCGCCCGCCTCGACTTCGCGCTGCTGATCACGACGGCGCTCCTGATCCTGAGCCTGAACATGGGCTTGTTTGCGCCGCTGCTCTCTGCCTTCGACGCGATCGGTTTCACGCCGGTGACCTCTGTCACGACGGTGCGCGTCCTCCAGATCGCCTTCGGGCTCGCAACCGTGGTCGCCGCGTTCGCCTGGATCGTCGAAGCGCGCCGGGTTCCACGCGCGGAGCGAGCTCGTCAGGTGCCGCGTCTCGCATTTCTGGTCTGCTTGATCGGCGGGCACGGGCTGATGAACACCACGTCGAACATCTTCATCCTCAGCTCCCACGAGAAGATCTATCACTCGCTTCAGTACCTCGCGCTGAGCTGGCACTTCAGCAAGCGTCGTGCGGAGCGCGCGCCCGCATCCTCGACGGGTACGGTGTTCCGTGCGGTCTTCGCCCCGAAGCACTGGCCCTTGTACTTGCTCGTTGTTGCAGCGTGGACCGTCCTCGCGTTCCTCGGAAACAGCATCGTCGGCGGTGATGCGATCGGGCCCGGGCTGTTCACTGCGGTGATCGGCAGCTTCGCGCTCTGTCACTACTACTTCGATTCCTTTCTGTGGCGTGTTCGTCGCCCGCAGGTTCGAGCGAGCCTGTAGATGAAGATCACCGTCGAGAATTATCAGTTCTGGATCTTCGCCGTCGGGGGAAGCCTGCTCGCTCTCGCCTACGGGCGCCTGATCCCGAAGGCGACTCCCACGGTCGCTCCCTACTCGCTCGCGCTTGCGATCGATCCCGACTACGCGCTCGGGCACTACAACGTCGGCGTCTCGGCGCACGAGGCCGGTCAACTCGAGGCGGCGCACCTGCACTATCGAGCGGCGCTCGCCGCTGACCCCAGCGATCACACCCCGTGCTTCAACGACGCGAAGGTCACGTTCGAGCTCCGAAAGCTGGACGACGCGCTCGCTGCAGCGCAGTGCGCGATCCTCTACAACACCAAGGACGCAGCTGCGGTCGACCTCCTCGGGCAAGTGCTTGTTGCTCGAGGTGAGCACGCCAAGGCCGTGGAGGTTCTCGAACGTGCATTGCGGATGCGTCCGGACAACGTGCCGACGCGGATCGATCTCGGTGCCGCATATGCGGGGCAGGAGAGGTACGAGGAGGCCGAACAGGCGCTGCGCGTCGCCGTGGTCTCCAGGCCCGATCTCGCCGAGGCCTGGTTCAATCTTGGCCTCGTGGTGTGGAAGCGCGGGAACGTCGATGAGGCTTATGTCGCCTTCGAGCGCGCGGCCGCTGCGGATCCACGCATGGTGAAGGCGATGAGAAACCTGGTGTTTCTCGATGTCGAACAGGGACGACGCGCGCCCGCGATGGCCTGGCTCGACCGGATCCTCGCGATCGAGCCTCAGGATCCGCGAGCTCTGAACCTTCGTGCGGAGCTGCTCCGTGGGCAATAGGCGCTGCTGACGCGCAAAGAGCCTGGCGCCTCACGCGCGCCCTCGGCTCCTCACCGCGGGCTCACCACCAGGGCTTCAGCCTCGGGGGACTTCGTAGGCCACACTGCCGGCATATGCGCCTGGCCTTTGTCCTGCTCTGTGTGCTCGCGACCGCCTGCGGCGGGCAACTGCTCAACTATCCGTACGCCAACGAGCCGGATCCGCACGCCAAGGAGATCGTCCTCGGCGTCGGCGACATCATCACGATCAACGTGTGGGGCGAGGGCAACGCGGGCCTCAACACCGAGGCGACGATTCGCCCTGACGGCACGATCACGATGCCGCTCGTCGGCGACATGAAGGCTGCCGGCGAGACCCCGAGCGCGCTCCGCGAGGTCATCAAGAAGCGGCTCGCCGACTTCGTGAAGCTCCAGGGCACGGAGATCAGCGTCGCGGTAAAGGAGTGGCGCAGCTACCGCTTCACCGTGCAGGGCGAGGTCGTCAAGACCGGCATGTACACCTCCGAGGAGTACGTCACCGTTGCGGACGCGCTCGCGCTCGCGGGTGGTCCGACGCGGTTCGCCAAGCGCAGCCAGATCGTCCTGATGCGCAAGGACCCCAAGACCAAGGACACCAAGCGGATCCCGTTCGACTACGAGCTACTCGCCTCGGGCAGGCGCCCTGACATGAACATCTTCGTACTCCCCGGCGACGTGATCTACGTTCCCTGACCGCTACCCCACCGGATTCCGAGGATCTCGGTAACTTTTCGTTCAATCGACCACACTCAGGGTCGTGCACGAGAGGGAGCTCTTGCCACGGCACCGCCGTGGCCTCTGCTGCGCGATCCTCGTGGTCGCCGCGGCTTGCAACGCAAACCCCTACTACATCGGCGGTCCCGGCGGTGACGGCGGCACTGGCGAGGGTGGTGGAGGTGATGACGGGGGGGGCGGAGGGGACGGCGGTGGCGGGGGAGACGGCGGCGGCAGCGGCGACGGGGCGGTCTGTGTCCCGCAGCTCGAAGCGTGCAACGCCGCCGATGACGACTGCGACGGCAAGACCGATGAGGGCTTCATGCTCGACAAGGACCCGTCGAACTGTGGCCAGTGTGGGAATCGCTGCAGCGATCCGACGATGACCCAGGCCGGCACGTGCTCGAACAGCACCTGTCAGTTCACCTGCCTGCCCGGCAAGCTCGACCTCGATCCCAACGTGCCCGGCTGCGAGTACACCTGCACGCCGACCAACGGCGGCATCGAGTCATGCGACTTCGCGGACAACGACTGCGACAACCGGATCGACGAGAACATCGACACGATCACGGACATCAACAACTGTGGCGGCTGCGGACGGGTCTGCACGGTACTGAACGCGACCGAGCAGTGCCGCGACATCAACATGGACAGCGTCGGCGATTGCACGTTCTCGAGTTGCGATCCCGGCTACGGCGACGTGTTCCCGATGATCCCTGGATGCGAATACGCGTGCCCGGTGTTCCCGACCGCGTCCGAGAGCTGTGACTTCGTCGATCAGGACTGCGATGGACGCGTGGACGAGGGGACTCTTCCGGGTGTCGGCGCCCAGTGCACCGCCGTCGGCTTCGAGGCGCTCGGAGATACGGGACGCTGCACGTTCGGAGCGCGTGCATGCTCGGCCGGAAGCCTGGTGTGCCAGGGTTACGTCGGTCCGCTCGCCAATGCTCCAGGCGGGAAAGAGAACGCGTGCAACACCATCGACGACGACTGCGATGGCGGCACCGACGAGGGCTACAACCTCCAGACGGACGTCCGGAACTGCGGCACCTGCGGCAACGATTGCACCATCCCGGGCGTGGTGCCGAATGCGATCGCGGCATGCTCCAGCGGAACGTGCAGCAAAGCTGCATGTCTCCCGGGCTGGGTCGACCTGACGCCCGGCACGCCCGGCTGCGACTACCAGTGCATGAAGTCCGGTGAGATCGATGTCTGCGATGGGGTCGACAACGACTGCGATGGCGACACCGATGACGAGGTCACCCTGCCGCAGGGGTTCTGCCGCACCAACGGCGCATGCGCCGGGACCGCGGCCGTGTGCGCGATGGATCCGTGTACCAACCGCAAGCGCATCTTCTGCCCGTACACCGCGAGCGTCGAGCTCGACGCGCTGACGTGCGACGTCAAGAGTCAGGAGTCGCGTTGCGACAACCTCGACAACGACTGCGACGGCGCGACGGACGAGTCCTTTCCGGCGAAGAAGGATCAGCTCGCGTGTGACGACGGCGATCTCGGCGTCTGCAAGCGCGTCGGGGTCTACGCCTGCAACAGCACGCAGAATGGCGTCACCTGTGACTTCACGAGCTCGCCGCCCGATCAGCTCCCTCAGCCGGAGGTGTGCAACGGACTCGACGAGGACTGCGATAGCCGGCTCGACGAAGGTGCTCCGGATTCGATGGTCACCGTGACCAACAGCTTGAGCCAGCCCCTGTTCAAGATCGATGCGTACGAGGCGTCGCGCCCCAATGCGACGCCCTCGAGTCCGGGAACGATGACCCATCGCGCCTGCTCCGCACCCCTTCGGATGCCGTGGGCGAGCGTGACCCAGACCCAGGCGGCCGCAGCCTGTGCGGCGTCCGGCAAGCGAATGTGCACCGCGTCCGAGTGGGAGCAGGCCTGCGAGGGACTCACGCTGCGGACCTACCCCTACGGCAACACCTACGCGCCGAACAGCTGTAACGGCAATGACTACGATCCGGACTGCGCACTGCCCGACACGGACGGAGCGCTCCCGACCGGTAGCTCGTACGGGTGCCCGACACCGCCAGCGCAGAGCGTCTGCGTGAGCTCGTGGGGCGCGTACGACTTGAGCGGCAACCTCAAGGAATGGACGTCGACCCAGGTCCAGCCAGGCGCCTTCAACGTGCGCGGTGGCGCTTTCGACTCTGCAGCGGGCGGCATGGCATGTCGCTTCGATTTCGTCTCGATGGATCCCGCGTTCACGTTCTCCAACCTCGGCTTCCGCTGCTGTGCGAACCCATGAGCATCATCAAGCACGCCCTCGCCCTGCTGACGATCACGCTGGTGTTCAACGCCTGCGACGAGCCCGAGGACCGCGAGATCCCCACAGGCGAGATCCGCCAGGAGCTCGCGTCGAGCGCCGCGAACTACACGTTCCCGACGGGGTCGCTCGTGATCCCGATGGACATCACGTACCAGGACAGCTCGATGTTCAAGGCCTATGGCCTCGTGTATCGGCTGCTGCAGAACGGGATCCCGGTCAGCTGGGTGATCAAGTCGCCCAAGACGCTGTGCACCGCGGCGACCTCGGCGGCGTGCAATGGCTTGCCGATGTCGGCGACGGATCCGCGTGATCTTACGGTCACCGCGACCGACTTCGCGACCAGTACAGTGATCACGCCGACGCACTCGTATCGCGGCGGCCCGTTCGTCGTCGATCAAGTCCACGCTGCGGCGGCCGGTCCGATCATCGTCGCGTGGAACGCGCCACTCGCGGCCGCGCTGAAGGTGAGGGTCCATCGGACGACCGCGGCGTTCATGGCGTTCGTCAAGCGCCAGCTCGTGGCAGCGCCGACGATCGCGATGTTCCAGGACGGCAACGAAGACATCGCGGTCGGGTACCTGAATGCTGCCGGGATCCCGGATTCGGCAGGCGCGGCGTGGCCGGCCGCGAGTCCGGATCTGCTGACGGTCTCGGAGACGGCAGGTCCATCGTGCACCGCCGCGAGTACGGATGTCGCATGCAAGGCGAGCTCGCACAGCGACGGCCGGCTGTTCGATGCCAATGGACTCCCGGCGTACTGCCAGATGATGTCGATGCACTGGGGCGTCAACAATGCTGATACGCCGCAGGGGCGCGAGGTCGTGCGCGAGTACCGGTCTCTGCTCCGGTTCCCGACCCACCTGTACGCACAGTGCCAGGCGGTCAACGCGATCGAGAACAACACGAACGCTCCGTTCACGATCGCGGCCAGCCCGACCGGTGCGACGCAGGTGGGGACCACAGCGACGTTCACCACGACCGTCCCGCACAACATCGTCGTCGGAGAATCCGTGCGCATCACCGGCGTCGGCGTCGCGGGTTACGACACCCCTCTGCCGACGAACACCGGTGCCTGGATCGTGACTGGAGTCCCGTCCCCGACCCGGTTCACCGTCACGCTTCCGACCTCGGGCCTCGCCGCATCGGGCGGCGGCACGGCCAGGAGCTACAACGGCCTGTTCCTGACCACCTCCGGCTACCTGATCGGTACAGATCCGGCGCCGCTCGAGTTCGCGAACTCGTTCGAGCCGTTCACCCAGTTCGACGGCTCGTATACGACGATCGGCGGCTCCGAGAGGGCGTACTCGCTCCCCACCGGCGGCACGTACAAGGCGCAGGACGTCGTGATGATCTCAGAGGCGGGCGGGCCCGCCGTCGGCCTCAACGATCTGTGGATGACCGGCTACCTCGACGGCCAGTGCAGCACGCTGAACGAGTTCTGCGATCCGCAATTCGCGCAGGGCAAGGTCAGCTACCTCGGCGGTCACCAGTACAGCGTCAACACGCCGCTGTCGACCAACGGCGACGCGCAGGGCACGCGCCTGTTCCTGAACGCGCTGCTCGAGGCGCCATGCGCGACCGACCTCGGGGTCGCGTCGGTGAACGTGTTCAAGACCGCACCGCTCACCACGAACGGCAACCAGGCGACGTACACGCTCACTGCCTTCAACAGTGGCACGAGCGTCGCCGGAAACGTGATCTTCCGGGACACGTTGCCGGCAGGCGTCGCGTTCGTGTCGGCGACGGGCGGTGGCACGTGTGCGCCAGCTGGCGCCATGTGCACTGGCGCGGGTGGTGGCGTCGTCACCTGGCCCGCAACCAGCATCGGCTCCAATCAGTCGATCGGGGTAACTCTCACCGTCCAGTATTCGACGCCGGCGCAGTACAGCAACACCGCGACCGCGACCTACAAGGCGGGCGTTACGACGTTCACCGCGACCTCGAACACGACGACGACTTGTTACTACGCGGGCAACCCCGCGATCTGCGCGGGTGGTGGCGATCCCAACGCCCCCGCCTGTGCCAACGGCGCTGACGACGACGTCGATGGGTTGATCGACTTCCCCGATGATCCAGGCTGCGACTCGGCCGTCGATACCGTCGAGACCAACACCGTGACCACCACGACCAAGCCGCGCGTCCTGGTTCTCTTCGACACCTCGGGTTCCATGATGTGGAACACGTGTAGCGACGTGTTCACCGGCGGCGACGGGTCGCTCACATGTCCCGGCGGCGACGTCTCGTGCGCCGCGTGTAACACGACCGGCTGCGGAAACGGTCTCGCTGATGACAGCCGCTTGTTCAAGGTGAAGTCCGGCATCTCGGATGTCGTCAACGGCTTTGGCGAAGTCGAGTGGGGCCTGATGCGGTTTCGCCAGCTACCCACGCCGTTCTCGTGCGGCACCGTCAACGTCAACCGAAACGACGGTGGCTGGCAGGGCGCCGGATCGTCGCCGTGTTCGGGGTTCTCGGCGGGCGAGCTCCTGGTTCGGTTCGATCCCGAGAACACGAACAGTCTGCTCGCCTGGATGGATGGCAGCAGCAACTACGCAGGCATTCCGCCCGCGGGCAAGGACTTCGAGCTTCGGGGTAGTGGCAACACACCGCTCGGCGGAATCCTGACCACGGCACGTTCCTTCCTGGCCAATACACGCGCCGCCGACAACCCCCTTCTTGCCGCGTGTCGACCGTACCGCATCATCCTCGTCACCGACGGTGCCGAGACGTGCGCCGGAGACCCGGTTGGGCAGGCAAGTCAGCTGTTCGCGACGGGCGACGGGGAGGGCCGGGTTCCTGTTCACGTGATCGGGTTCTCGACGCCGCTCACATCCACGCAAACGCTTCTCAACAACATCGCCAGCGCGGGTGGAACGACGAGCTACGTCGCCGCGGATGACGAGGTCGAGCTGTCCGCCGCGATCCAGGACATCATCGCGGGGACGATCCTCAGCGAGCTGTGCAACGAAGCCGATGACGACTGCGACACACTCATCGACGAAGACTTCCCCGACAAGGGCACGAGCTGCACCAACGGCGCACGCGGTGTGTGCGCTCGGACCGGCGTCCGGGTGTGTGCCGCCGACGGTCTGGGTACCGTCTGCAACGCGCCCGCGGTGACGTGTACCGACCTGGGCTCGTGCACCGAGCTGTGCAACAACGCCGACGATGACTGCGACGGCACGATCGACGAGGGGATCCCGAACTGCAACTGCCAGGCGCTGCCGGAGATCTGCAACGGACTCGATGACGACTGCAATGGCGTCGTGGACAACGGGCCGATGCCTGGCGTCGGCGATCCGTGCGGCCTCGGCATTGGACTCTGTACGCTCGGAACGAACCAGTGCACCGGCGGCCAGATCGTGTGTAACGCGCCACAGCCGGTGACCGAAATCTGCAACACGTTCGACGACGACTGCGACACCTTCACGGACGAGGGATCGTCGATCTGCTATCCGTCGGCCGATGGCGGATGCACGTTCGCCGGCGGCGTCTGGACGTGTCGTGGATCTTGTCGCACCGGGTTCCAGTCGTGCTCCGGCGGTGCGCCCGGTGCATGTCAGGGTGCGACGATCTCGGCGACGGAGATCTGCAACGGTCTTGACGACGACTGCGACGGCACCGTCGACGAGGGCTGGCCGAATCTGGGCGGTAGCTGCACGAACGGACAGCAAGGTCCGTGCGCGGCTTCAGGAACGCTGGTCTGCGATCCCGCCGATCTCACCACGCCTGGGCACTACGCATGTACCGCGCCTCCCGTCATACCGGGCATCGAGGTCTGCAACGGGTTCGATGATGACTGCGATGGCACCCCCGACGACAACTTGCCGATGCCGCCCTTCGGTCAGCCGTGTGGCGGCAGCACGTGTGGTGGCGTTCTGACGTGTACGGCACAGGGCACGGTCGAGTGTACGGGGCAGACCTGCAACACGCCTGGTTGCGTCGAGCTCTGCAATGCCGTGGACGATGACTGCGATGGCACGATCGACGAAGGAGTCACGGGCGGCTGCACCGACTGCTGCATGGACACCTGCTGCAAGTTCGACGCGAACAACAACTGCATCGAGGACTGCACGGCGTATCAGGACATCGGCGAGTGCGACTTCGGCGACAACCTCTGCGTCGCGGGTGGGTTCGCGTGCGTCGGCTATGTCGGTCCCAAGCCCGAGATCTGCGATGGCCTCGACAACAACTGCGACGGCGTGATCGACGACAATGCGCAGTGTGGCTCGGGCACGATCTGTCTCTCGGGGCAGTGCGTGTTCCAGTGTCTCCAGAGCGAGTTCCCGTGCCCGCAGGGCTTCGTGTGCAAGGATCTGCCGAACTGCGGGCAGACCAGCTGCAAGTTCTGCGTCACGGATCCGTGCAACGGTGTGAGCTGCCCGTCGGGGATGCAGTGCGATCAGGACGACGGGCTCTGCCACGACGTGTGCGAAGGCGTGATGTGTGCAGCCGGCACGCTGTGCTTCGGTGGGATCTGCCAGGACTGCACGACACTCGGTTGCCCGATGGGCGAGAAGTGCATTGTGGGTGCGGGTAGCGTCGGGACCTGCGAGCTCGATCTGTGTGCTGGCGTGGACTGTCCGATCGATCAGTTCTGCAATGCTGGCACCTGCACGCCATTCGGTTGCGTTCCTGAATGCGACGACGGGACGACGTGCTTCCAGGGGAACTGCGTGGTCGACCGATGCGATGGGCGCGACTGTCCGACCGGGCAACGCTGCGAGCCTGCAAGCGGCGCCTGCGTCGAAGATCTGTGCGCGATGATCACGTGCGGTCGCGATCAGGTCTGCGATCCTGGCACCGGAAACTGCATCGAGGATCCCTGCCTCCAGGTTGACTGTCCGCCCGATCGCGTGTGCGAATACACGGGTCTTGGCGTCACGTGCGTGGCCGGCGGGGAGGGTTACTACGTGGCCGCCGCGGGTGGTGGCGGCTGCGCCTGCTCGTCGAGCGATGGAAGCAAGAGCAGTCTCCTGTGGATCTTCGGGGTCGTGCTCGCACTGCGGCGCCGACGCCCGAGACCGTTCGTTGACCGAGGCGTCCCCTGAACGCAGTATGTTCGCGCGGTGAAGAGTTGGATCCTGATCGCGGCCGCGTGCGGCTGCAGCGATGATCCGGCCGTCATGCCCGACGCGCCGCTGTCTCCGGTGCCGGCTGTCACGGTGACGTCGCCGCAGCTCAACGACGCGTTCTACATGACCGACGTCGCGCGGATCGCGTGGCAGGCGGACAACTTCGGAACGACGGTCACGTGCACGGTGACCGCGAGTGATGGAGCGACAACCTTTCCGATCGCATCGGGAGTCACCACGTCCTCGGCGATGTGGACGCTCGCCGCGATCCCCGCGTCGAACACGTATGCCGTACGCGTCACGTGTACCGATGCAGAGCAGCAGGTGGCCGAGACGACCTCGGCGCCGTTCGCCGTGACCGGACCTCCGCAGGCGGTCAGCTTCACCACGCAGATCCTCCCGCTCCTGACGACGTGCACGGGCAACTCGTGTCACGACGCCTCGGGCCCGCAGCAGGGCCTCGACCTGTCCCCCGCCGTGGCGTATGCGGCACTGGTCGACGTCGCGAGCCGGGAGTGTTCGACGAATCGGCTCGTCGATCCGGGCGACCCGGAGACCAGCTACTTCCTGACGAAGCTGCGCGGTAACGGACCGTGCATGACCGGGACGCGGATGCCACGCGGGGCTCCAGCGTTCACGCCGGCACAGCTCCAGCTCGTGCGCGACTGGATCACGAACGGCGCGCCGAACAACTAGTTCGTCGGACCGGGGACCCAGACGGCGGCGCCGTCGACGACGCTCACGATCCGCGCAGGCGCCTCGCTGAACGGGCCCGCGAGCTTCGTGCGATAGAGCGCGAGCGGTCCGCTCGGCGGCGGCACCTCGACGTCGTCGGTCGGAGTGGTCTCGGCGCCGGCATTCTCGTTCTCGTTGGTCGGCTCGACGTCGGGCGCCTTCTTCGCGTCCTTCTTCTTGGAGGCCTTCTTGGACCCCTTCTTCTTCGATGACTTCTTGTCGTCAGCGTTCCCGTTGCGCGAGCCAAGGGCGAGGGCCCACTTGCCGTCAGGTGCGATCGACGCGCCGGTGTAGCCCTTCCAGCATTTGTACTCGCCGCCGAACGCTCCCATGATGCAGGCGCTGCCGCGGTCCTGGAGCAGGAGCCAGGTGTTGTCGTGCGACCACTCGATCGGGACGCCGGTCTTGATCGCCTTGCGGCGCGCGGCCCGGCCGTCGAGGAGGAACGTCATCAATAGATCTGCAGGCCTGGTCTGCTTGCCCTCGTGGACGACGTCCTTGTAGACGCCGACCGCGCGCGAGCCGTCGGGGCTGGGGAGGAAGCTGCGGAGCGGCCCCTCGGGCGCGAGCTTCTGCTTCTTCGTCGGCTCGTTCAGCGGCGCCGACCACACGCCGGTTGCGTCCGCCCACACGAGGCGGCGCTGCGCGCCCTCGCCGACGAGGCGCGCACCGGGCGACGGAATCTCGGCCGGCGTGGTCTTGCCGGTGCGGAGGTTGACGATCACCGAGCCGTTCGGGCTCGTGATCGAACGACACAGCACGCACGCACCGTCGACGGCGAGCTGCGCGGGACCATCGGCGCATGGCAGATCCGTGAGCGTCGACTCCGTGCCGTCGAGCTTCATCCACGACCACTTGCCGCCGAGATCCGCGAGCAGGACGCTGCCGTGCGCGTCGGTGCGGAGCGCACGGACGGCGACCTTGGCAGCGAGCTTCGCGACCTCGGTCTCGCCCTTGCCGCGGGGGTCGGTGCGGATCAGCGACGAGCCGCGCGCGAAGATCACCGTTGCACCGCCGTACTCGTCGTCGGCGTGGGCCGCCGAGACGACGAATGGCCCGAACGCGAGGACCAGCGCAGCGGTGATCCCGGTCTTCATCCGAGGAGCTTCGCGGCGCCGCTGGCGTCCTTGTGGCTGGTCACGAACCGACCCTTGCCGGCGATCTCGAGCAGAACGACGTCGCCGAACCGCGGCAGGTGGACATCGAGCGACTTGACGCCGCTCTCCTGCTTCGCGTCGCGCTCGAACTCCGCCTTGGTCAGCGGCTTGCCGTCGATGAATACCTCGGAGAGGAACTCGATCGGGGCGATCCAGCTCGCACCGTCGCGCTGGATCTTGTCGCGCATCGCGCCGGTCAGGTTGTCGGAGCTGCGTACGATCTGGTCCCAGTCGCGCTTGCCGAGCGCGGCCGCGACGTCGAGATCGAAGCGCTCCGCCGGGAACACGAGCACGACCGCGCCGTCGACCTCGCGCGCGGCGATCGGCGGACCCTTGGGCTCCGGCTTGGGCTCCGGCTTGGGCTCCGGCTTCGGGGCGGGAGCGGGAGCGGGTTTCGCCGCGGCGGGTGGTGCCGCGGAAAAGGCCTTGGGAGCCGAGCCACCGAGCGCGGCTGCGGCCTGCTGGTCCATCTTCATCGTCGGGCGCTCGGCGGGCCGAGAGGCGGAGGGTGCGCCCGGGATCATCGAGAACCGATCCATCGCGGCGAGCTGCGTCTCCATCAGGATCGACTTGCGCTGGTCCCACGTGCCGTCGGCCTCGAGCACATCGACGACGACGAGGTCGCCGCGGCGCTCGAACGTCACGCCCGACAGGCCCGCGATGATCTGTTCCTCGTCGAGCTCCTCGAGGCGCTTCTCGAACGCGAGGATCTTCGCTTCGAACTCCTTCTGCGACAGCGGCGTCGCGCGGCGCTTGCCATCGAGATCGAGCTGCGGATCGAGCGCGTAGGGCAGGAGGCAGATGCCGCGGAGGTCGCGCATGGTGCGCGCGACGATCACCGCGTCGCCCCAGGTGCCGAGCGAGAACAACCGGCCCAGGCGAATCGGGAGCGCCTGGCACGTGGCGATCAGCTGCTCCTTGGCGGGTCGCAGGTCGGCCTTGATCAGCGGATCGGCCTGCGGATCTTCGCGCGGCGTGATCGTCTTGTCGTCGATGATCATCAGGCGCCGCTCGCCACGGCGGCGGAACGGCATCGACGGTGAGAGCTCCATCTCGGCACGCGGATCGAGGCGATCGACGTCGAGGAGCTGCTTGGACTCGAGTGACTCCTGACCGCCGAGACCATCGATCAGAGCTTTCTGATCGATCGCCGCAGAACCCTGGAACATCAGGTCGAGTACGAGGCTGTCGAGCTGGAGTGACATACGTGAATTCCTTCTACAAGTAGCCGCTTCGCTGGCGCAAGAGCCACTCGAGACCGAGCAGCCCGATGATCAGGAGGAGGAGCCCGGGTCGGCTCCACAGCTCGACGTCGGTGCGACGGTCGACGCGGACGATCCGGGGCGGATCGAACGCGAGGTCCGACGGGAGCGAATCGACAGGGCCGAGGGCCGAGGCGTTGGTAGTCTTGGCAATCGTCTCGAGAGTCAGCCGATCTCCGACGGGGCGGTCGAGCTCGCTGCCGCCCTCGCGGACGAGGAAGATGTCGGTGGCATCGATCTGGCGACCGGCGATCGTCGCGCGGGCCTCGACGCGGTAGACACCGGGCTGCAGACCACCGAGCTCGTGCACGACGGTGCCGTCCTCGCCGACCATCACCTTGACGGCAGAGACCTCCGTGGCGGCGTTCGGATCCGCGCCGCGCTTCACGACGAGCGAGACCGCGCCGCCGGGCAGCGGCTGGTAGTCGCGACCGAGGAGGCGCACCGTCACGCGTACGGGCGCGTTCGGGACGTACTCGACGGCGTCGCTGTCGACGTGGAGGTTGCGGAGATCGGGATCCTGGATCAGCCAGCGCATCGAATTCTCCCAGAACTTCGTGTACTGGCGGCCGTTGTCGCCGGCGCGCGCGGAGGCGACGAAGCCCCACTTCCACACCGTGTCGGTCGTGACGGCGAGGGAGCGGCCCTTGCCGTAGTCACCGGCGACGATCACCGGCATCGGCTTGCCGCTCTTGGTCTTGAGCTTCGGATGCAGCGCGAGCACGGTCGCGTCGGGCTTGGCGCCGGCGACGAGGTTGACGCCCTCGAGGGTCGGCAGGGCCTTCCACGAAGCGAGGTTGTCGCCGGCGGAGTAGCGCAGCGACGTGACCGGATGCATCTGGCCGGCGTCGGTGAGCTGCGGCGCGAACTTCTGGGTGTCGATCACGGCGCCGGAGTCGAACGGTCCGTAGAGCTCGACGGGAAGCGCGGCCGCGACGGGGGTGCCGTAGTAGCCACCCGACGAGAACGAGGCCGCCCCGCCGAGCATCGCGAGGCCACCGCCACCGTCGACGTAGCTGCGGATGTTCTCGAGGTAGTCGCCGATGCCATACGGCAGGTACTCGAAGTCCTGCAGGATGATCAGATCGAACGATGGGAGCTGCTGCTCGAACAGCTCGCGGGTCGGAAACGGGATCAGCGACATCTCGTCGTTGGGGACCAGCGAGACGTCGTCCTGCGTGCGCAGGATGAAGAACGAGATCAGATCGACGTTCGGGTTGCTCTTGAGCATCTGGCGCAGCGCGCGCACGTCCCAGCTCGGCTGCCCGGCGACCTGCAGCACGCGGATCTTGTCGCGGATGACGCGGATGACGAAGCTGCGCGTGTTGTTCGAGATGACGGCTTCACTCGGTGCGATCGGGACGGAGACCTCGTAGACGTAGCGGCCGACGCGCGGCGGCGTGACCTCGAACGTGACGGTCACCTCGGCGTCACCGGCAGGAACATCGACGAGCTTCTGGCGCAGCGGCTGGCCGTCGGTCGACAGCGTGACGGGAACGCGGCGGGCGGGCAGGCCCGTCGTGCGGATCACGGCGTCGATCCGGACGACGGTACGGACGAACGCGAACTCGTCGGCCATCACCTTGGCGACCGCGATGTCCTTGAGCCCGGGACGCGCGGCCCAGACGGTGTGGACCTTGGTGTCGAGCGAGCGCAGGAAGTCGCGGACCGCGCCGTCGCCGGAGTCCTCGTTGAAGCCACCGGTCGAGACACCGTCGGAGATCAAAACTATGCCGGCGAGATCGCGGCCCTCGTAGCGCGCGCGCACCAGCTCGAGCGCCTTGCGGAACAGCGTCGCCTTGCCCTGCGCGCCCAGACCAGATGACGTCGCGAGGGTGGCGAGGCTCGTCGGGCTGATCGTCTCGGAGAACGTGTAGTAGTCGATCTTGTGGTTCGCTTCCCACGCGGCGAGCGCGGTGCTCGACGCGGCGAGCATCGTGCGAACGCGATCGATCCGGGTGGGACCCGCTTCGGACTCCGCGAGCGCCATCGACTTCGAGTCGTCGATCAGGATCGCGATCCGGTTCGGCTCGCGCGCGACCTGGCGGAGCTCGACGGCGGGTTCGAGAAACACGACGAGCGCTCCGACGGCGGCGGCCGCGCGCAGACCGATCATCGTCGCGCGGCGCCACGCGGGTGCACCACGACTCGCGCGCCACGACAGGCCGACGATCGCGATCACTGCGGCGCCCCCGAGCGCGAGACCGAGGCGGCCCCACGGCGCCAGCATCACCCACCGGTACTCGTTGAACTCCGTCGCGCCGGGCGCGGCGAGTCGCACGGTCAGAGCGACCAGCGCCTCCGCGGCGATCGCGCCACCCGAGAGCAACGCGAGCACGCCGAGCGCCGCACCGAGTCCGCCCTTGCCGCGCCGGACCGCGAGCACCGTCGCCACCATCAGGATCAGGCAGCCGGCGGCGAGCGCGTAGCGCACGAACGAGGGGAACAGGACGATGTTCACGGCTTCGGCTTCTCGGCAGGCAGACCCGGACTCGAGGTGGAGGAGCCGGGATTTACTCCCGGCCCCGGGGAAGCCGTCTGCGCGCCGTCGTCGGGCTTCCACCGCCGCCGCTTCATGATGAACGGCACGTGGACCTGATCGGCCTTGTAGTCGAGGCAGAGCGCGTACATCACGAGGTTGACGCCCATGCGGAACGCGAGCTCGCGCTGGCGCTCACCACCGGGCTCGCAGCGGAACTCGTAGTTGCCGAAGTCATCGCGCGACCACGCGCCGCCGAGATCGTTCGCGATGTACGCGGCGACCAGGCGACCGTCGCGGATCACGCCCTCCATCGCGGGTGCGATCGAGAGGCGACCCGCGGGCTTGTCGAGCAGGTAGAACGACTTGTAGACGACGTGATCGCTCGGGATGATCTCGAGACCCTTCGTCGAGCTCGTCGTCGGGAACACCGCGGACATCAGCTTGCGGACCGAGCCGTCGAAGGCGCCGTCGGTCGAGCCCTCGGCCGAGTCGATCAACAGGAACCCGCCGAACGTGAGGAACCGACGCAGCGCCTCGATTCCCGCGCCGCTCGGCAGCTCGATCTCGCGCTCGCCGGCGAGGTAGAGGAACGGCGTCTCGTGCAGCGTGTCGGCGGTCGGCGTGACGATCGCGGGCTCGAGGTCGACATCGATCGACGTGCGCTTCTCGATCTCCCAGCCGAGCCGACGCAGCGCGCTCGGGCGAGGATTCCACGCCCCACCCGCGCCATGCTTGAGCTGGCCGAACCGGAACTTCGAGGACGGGCCGAGCGCCTCGGCGCGCCGGGAGAGCAAGAGGCCGCCAGCGGCCGCCGCCAGACCCGAGCCGAGCAGTCGGCGCCGGGTCATTCCCCTCGAAGTCGTCACCCGCGGAAGGTAGCTCCACCCCCCGGTCCGGGCCAGCGCGCCGACCCCCCGTGACCCGCGAAAAGGCACTCCAACCCCCTTTTCCGTGACCCCGCGAAAAGGCACTCCGACCCCCTTTTCCAGCGCCGAGAAAAAGGGGTCGGGCGTTTTCAGGTGCGCGCGAAAATGGGGTCGGAGTGCCTTTTCAGGTGCGCGAGAAGATGGGGTCGGCGCCCTTTTTCCGGGACAGCTGCGTTAGCGTGGCCTGGTGAGCCGGTGGGCATCTCTTGTGGTCCTCCTGGTCGGAGGAGCCGCGGCCGCGGACGACGCCCCCGTCGAGCCCGTGGGGGCCGAGCCCAGGCTGTTGCCGACGTCCGCCGACGCAACTCCGGCCTCGGCCGAGGGTCCGGTCAGCTTCTCGCACAAGGGCCAGATCCAGGTGTCGCTCCGGCTCGCGCTCGGGCTCCGCGCGATCGTCCCGTACGACAAGGGCGAGTACTGCGGCACGACCGCCGCCGGTAGCACGAACGGAAATGCGGCCGTGTGCACCGGCCGCGCACCGTTCTCGTTCGACCTCGAGCTCGGCTACGGCGTCGCCCGGAAGATCGACGCGCTGCTCGAGGTGCGGCTGGGTCTCGAGACCGACTTCGCCGCCGCGGCGGGACAGTCGGGCGGGCCGCGGATCTTCCACGTCGCGCCCGGTGCCCGGTTCTTCTTCAGCGACGCGAAGACCAGCAAGGTGTTCACGCAGCTCCAGCTCCTGTTCGACTTCACGGGCTACGCGGATCTCGGCGGTAGCAAGCGCGGCTCGGACGTCGGCGTCCGCAACTTGAACGGACTCTGGTTCGACCTCGATCGCGCCTACGGCTTCTACGCGTACGTCGGCGAGACGGCGACGTTCTCGCGCTGGCTGCGGTTCGAGCTGGAGGTCGGTGTCGGCGCCTCGGTACGATTCCGCTAGCGCCGGCATCTCAAGGCCATGTCGTTTCCTGACCACTTCTCGGCGATCGCCGCGCGCTACGCGACGTTTCGGCCCACGTACCCGGCCGCACTCGTCGACGCACTCGCGAGCCTCGCCGCGACGGGGACCGCGTGGGACATCGGCTGCGGGAGCGGTCAGCTCGCGGTCGCGCTTGCATCGAAGTTCACGCGCGTGATCGCGACCGATCCGTCGCAGGCGCAGCTCGACGCGGCGATCCGGCACCCGCGGGTCGAGTATCAGTGCTCGCCCGCCGAGTCGAGCGGCCTTCCCGATGCAAGCGTCGATCTCGCGGTCGCCGCGCAGGCAGCGCACTGGTTCGACTGGCCGCGATTCGTCGACGAGGTCGGACGCGTCGCGAAGCCAGGCGCCTTGATCGCACTCGTCAGCTACGGCAACCTCGATCTCGACGGCGCGGTCGGCGAGGCCATCGAACGCTATCGCTACCTCGTCGAGCCGTACTGGCCGCCCGAGCGCGTCCACGTCGACAACGGGTATCGAGATCTCGTGCTGCCGTGGCCCGCCGCCCTGGCGCCCGCGATCGACATGACCGCACCGTGGAGCCGCGACGAGCTCCTCGGCTACATCCAGACCTGGTCGGCGACCGCGAGGCTCGTCGAGAGCGAGGGGATGGACGCGGTCGATGCGCTGTGTGCGGACGTCGCAGCAGCGTGGCAGGGCGACGACGTGCGGACGATCCGCTGGCCGCTCACGATCCGGCTCGCGCGGCGCTAGGGCGGGAACATGTCCTCGATGATCGCGGCGGCTCGCCACACGGTCAGCTTCGAGCCATCGGGCTGCGGCACGAGCTCCGGATTCTCGAGGACGATCCACCGGGACTTCTTCGCGGCCATCAGCGCGTGGCCGGGGATCCCGGCGGGGACATCGAGGAACCAGTTGGAGACACTCCAGCGCGTACCCGACACGGTCGCGCTCTTGAGTGGGATCCGCGCGATCGCGCGTCGCCCCGCCGGCACCGAGAGGCGCTCGTTCGTCGCATCCTTGCTGATGCGCGTATCGGTGATGTGGATCGGCGCGAGCTTCGCGTAGTCCGCGACCCGCGGCGGTCGCGAGATCGGGATGAACGACTTCATCAGCACGTAGCCCTTCCATGCATCGGGCACCTCGAAGTTGTTGTTGCCGCGATCCCCTTCGCACAGCGCGACGAGCGTTCCAGGCTCGACGTCGAGGAGCCCGAGGAACTGGAGATCCTGCGCACCATCGAACCGATACGTCTTGCGCTGCCCCTTGACCTCGTACATCGCCATCGGCTGCGTATGCTCGTCCATCCGCCCGGTAACGAGCTCCGCGCGCGTGACCTTGCCCCAGTCGACGACGTAGGCCTTCGACGCGGGGTCGGGCTTCGTCGGATCCGGCGCCAGGCTGCAGTACGCCTCGATCAGGTTCTCCGCGACGCCGCGGCTCAGCGGCTTGACCCCGCGCGGTGGTGCGGTGCTCGGTGGAGGAGTCACGGGGGGCGGCACGCTCGTGATCGCGCCGGAGCCGTTCTCTCCTGACTCGGGAGTCGTGCTGTTGCGGATCGGCGCCTTCGGGCGGGGCGGCGCGTCGGGGGTGATCGTCGCGACGGCGGTCGTGGCGTCGGGCGTAACAATAACGGCGTCCGGTGGCATAGCGATCGGTGGCGCGTCGGGTGTGGACGTCGCGACGGCGGTCGCGGCGTCGGGCGCCATCGCGATCGGGGTGGGAAGCGTTGGCGTCGACGGCAGGGCGGGTGGCAGCCCCGTCGGCGGCGGCCCGTCGGGCGCCCGGCCCAGCTTCCATACGACGAGGAATCCGCCAGCCGCGGCGAGCAAGGCGACCGCACCACCGACGACGAACGGCATGCGGCGGCGCGGCGTGGCCGAGTCGCCGGTCGCATCGATCAGCTCGCGCATCGACGCGAACCGATCGCGCGGCGCGACCGAGAGCGCCTTGACGAGTGCCTCGCCGACGCGGCGCGGGAGCTTGGGTGGCGGAGCGAGGCCCGCACGGATCGCGTCGAGGCGTGCGCCGTGGATGATCGGGAACGGCCGCATCCCTGTCATCAGCTCCCACGCCATCACGGCCCACGCGAACTGATCGACTCGCGCGTCGACGGGCGCACCGGTGAGCTGCTCGGGTGCCAGGTACGCAGGCGTGCCCTTGACGGTGCCCGTCATCGTTCCGACCGTCTCGTGCGGATCGCCGCTGCCGACCGTCGAGGCCACCGCGTCGACGGCGTCGTCGATCCGTGCGAGGCCGAAGTCGGTGACGACGGCGCGCCCGGCCGTGGTGACGAGCACGTTCTCCGGCTTGACGTCACGGTGGATGAGGCCGGCGAGATGCGCCGCGTGGATTCCCTCGGCGGCGTCGAGCAGCGCGTGCAGGAGCGCGTCGGTCGTCTGGTTCGTCGACCACGTTCGCAGCGTCGCGCCCTCGATCAGCTCCATCGCGACCCACACTTCGTCGCCCTCCGTGCCGACGTCGTAGGCGTGACACACGTTGGGATGCGAGAGCCGCGCGAGGCTCTGGGCCTCGCGGACGAGCCGCGCCCGCGTCTCGCTGCTCCCGAACTTGACGACCTTGATCGCGACGGCGCGCGCGAGCTGCGGATCCCACGCGCGATAGACCGTGCCCATGCCGCCCGCACCGAGCTCGCTCTGGACGCGGTAGCGCCCGAGGCTCTCGAAGGGTGGGGCGGTGGTCACTGCACCAGATGATAATCGAGCTAGAGTGGTGGTTCATGCCGTATCGGCTGCTGGCTCTGGATCTCGACGGAACGCTCCTGCGCTCCGATCAGCGGGTCGACGACGACGATGTGGCCGCGATCGCCGAGCTCCAGAGGGCCGGCGTCACCGTCACGATCGTGACCGGCCGCCTGCAGTCGGGCTCGCTCGGAGCTGCGGCAGCATGCGCGATCGACGGTGTGATCGCGTGTTGCGAGGGCAGTCACCTCGTCGAGCTCGCGTCGAACACCACGCTGCACCACCATCCGATCGAGACCGAGATCGCGACGGCGTTGCGCGCCACGCTCGGATCCCACGGGCTCGCGAGCTTCGTGTTCGATGCGCAGGGCATCCACCACGATCACGCCGGCGCGCCCTATGCGAGCTACATCTCGACGTGGTCACCGAATCTGCGGATCGTCGAGGAGGAGCTCGCGTGGCAGACGCTGCCGCTCGCGGCGGTCGCGATCGGCGAGCCGGATGCGGTCGCGGCCGCAGCGGCGATCCTCGCGCAGCAGGCGGATCGGTTGTTCTCGGTCAGCTTCTCGGTCAGCGCGTGTCCCGGGAAGTCCGCGATCCTCGTGCGCGCCAAGGGTCCGACGAAGGGCACCGCACTCACCGAGCTGTGTCGCCGGATCGGCTGCGGGCCCGAGGAGGCCGTCGCGGTCGGCGACTGGGTCAACGACATCCCGATGTTCGAGGTCGCGGGCCGCTCGTTCGCGATGGGCAACGCGCCCGAGGCAGTGCGCCAGAAGGCGACCGATCTGCTCGAGCGACCGGCGGGTGCCGGCGGTGGGATCGCCGAGGCGATCCGGCGCGCCTGGGGCTAAGAGCCTTGTAGCGCGATGCGCTCGGTCACTGCGGAGCGTCGCCGAAGTCGCAGGCGCTGAGGCCGGGGCAGATCAGATTGAACGAGCCTGTCAGCTTGATCTGCTTGTTGCCCGGAACGACCTTGCCCGCGAGATCGATGGTGCCCGCGATGTGCGTCTTGTCGAGCGCGGTGATCTCGACAGTCCCGTTCGGATCGGCAAGCGTGGCCTGGCCGAACGCGAGCATCACGTTCGCGCCATCGCTCTTGCCCTTGGCGAACGTGAACTTCTTGGGCGCGAACGGCATGCCGTCGAGCTTGCCGCCGCCCGGCAGCAGCGAGAACCGGAACTTGTCGCCCTTGCAGTTCACGACGTAGCCGTCGACGCCCATCATGTTCTTGCGCTCTTCGGCCGTGTACCAGTACGCGACGTTGGTCGCCTCCTTGCCGCCGGGGGTCGTCTGCTCGGCGGTGATGCCGCCGGAGACCGAAAGGTTACAGCTTCCGAGATCCGCGGGCGGCGGATTCTTCTTCGGCTTCGGCGGCGGGGGTGGCTCGCGATTCGCAGCCGCGACCTCCTCGGGCTTCTGCTTCTTGTAGTCCTCCTTGGTCTCGGGGCAGCCAGCGATCAGCAAGGTGGACGAGGCGATCAGGAGCGTTCGCATTGAGGTGACTATATACTCGCACTGCATTGCACCTGAACGAGTTGCTGGACGTCATCTTCCGGTGGGCACACCTGATCGCTGGGATCATGTGGGTCGGCAACTCGATGCTGTTCAACTGGCTCGATCGCAATCTCGAGAAGTCGGCAGAGCTGTCGCGACTCTCGCAGGGCAAGATCTTCATGGTCCACTCCGGCGCGTTCTACGACGTCGAGAAGAAGCTGCTCGAACCGGGCGAGATGCCGGCGGTGATGCACTGGTTCAAGTGGCAGAACTTCACGACGTGGGCGACCGGCATCAGCCTGTTCGTGATCGTCTATTACATGAACGGCGCGGGTGTCCTCGTCGACCCGAGCGTCAACAACGTCGACAAGGGCGTCGCGGTGACGCTCTCGGTCAGCGCTCTGCTCACGGGCTGGATCATCTACGACGCTCTGTGGCGCACGCTCGGTGAGAACAGCCCGCGCGTCGCGACGGTCATCTCGGTCGCGATGCTGTTCGGCTCGATCTTCGCGTTCTCGCAGTTCTTCAGCGGCCGCGCCGCGTACATGCAGACCGGCGTCCTGATCGGCACGCTGATGACGGGCAACGTGTGGTTCTGCATCGTGCCGTCGCAGCACGAGCTGATCAACGCGACCAAGGCCAAGCGCGATCAGGATCCGACGCTGTCGATCCGCGCGAAGCACCGCAGCATCCACAACAACTACCTGACGTTCCCGTTGCTGTTCATCATGGTGTCGTCGCACTTCGGGTCGGCGACGAGCAGCAGGCTCAACTGGCTGATCCTGATCCTCGTGATGATCGGCGGCGCGGGCATCCGCCACTTCATGAACATTCGCTACCGCGGTGGCGGTCGCGAGCTGGCGAAGTCGGCGTGGCTGTTCCCCGCGTTCGGCATGGGCGCGTTCGCGATCGCTGGGCTCATGGTCGTCACTCGGATCGATGCGAAGACCGTGGTCGAGATCGACCAGCCGGTGAGCTTCACGCGGGTGCAGGAGATCATCGCGAACCGCTGCGTGACCTGCCACAGCGCTCACCCATCCGACCCGATGTTCCCGTCGGCGCCGGTCGGCGTGATGCTCGATACCCCGCAGCAGATCAAGATGATGGCGGCCCGCATCCACGAGAGAGCGGTCGAACAGCAGAACATGCCGTTCAACAACCGCACGAACATCACCGATGAAGAGCGCGGGCAGCTCGGTCGGTGGTTCAAGGACGGCGCGAAGATCGTCGACGCAGCCGCGGTTACGCCCAGATAGGAGATCGTGCGGTTTCCGCACGACGGGATGGGGTAAGCGCTGTCAGCGGTCACGAGATTCAGTCAGTGGTCGACGGCCCGGATCCCGGTCACCGTGGAACCATGAGCGGGCCCATCGCACGAGCACCGCAGCGAGCGAACCGGCAGGACGATAATGATCGGTCTGTACCGCGGACGCTCCAGCCGGTCGCGCGCCTCCGCGTCCGGCCGCGCGCGTCGTCGTCGCCCCCCGTGAAGAAGGGGCCGCCCCCGATACCGCCGAAGAAGCAGGAGACGTTCGGGCCCTACGTGATTCTCGAGCCGATGGGCGAGGGCGGGATGGCGCGCGTGCATCGCGCCGAGCGCATCGGTGCGGATGGCGTGCGCAAGGTCGTCGCGCTGAAGCGGATGTGGGAGCACCTGTCGGAAGACCACGACTTCGTTGCGTCGTTCATCCAGGAGGGCACGCTGGCGAGCCAGCTCCGTCACGACAACATCGCGCAAGCGTACGACGTCGGAAAGATCGACGACACGTACTACATCGCGATGGAGCTCGTTCCGGGCCCGACCCTCAACGACCTGATGATCCAGTCGCGCACGGCGGCGGGTGCCATTCCGCTGCCGATCATCGTCGAGATCCTGATCCAGCTCTGCGACGCGCTGGAGTACGCGCACGCGGCCGGCATCATCCACCGCGATGTCTCGCCGGCGAACGTGATCGTGTCGAGCAACGGAACGATCAAGCTGATCGACTTCGGGATCGCGAAGGCCGCGCACAGCCGCATCCACACGCAGGCCGGCTTCATCAAGGGCAAGCTGTCGTACGTCGCGCCCGAGTACACGCACGGCAAGCTCGATCGTCGTGCCGATCTGTTCGCGGTCGGCGTGGTCGCGCACGAGCTACTCACGGGGCGGCGGCTGTTCCTGGCCGAGACCGACGTCGAGATCATCCACAACGTGCGCGAGAAGCTGATCGCTCCGCCGTCGCGCACGAACCGCAACGTCGAGCTCGATCTCGAAGACATCGTGATGACCGCACTCCAGCGTGATCCGGACCTGCGCTGGAACAACGCCGCGGCGCTGCGGACGGCGCTGATCAACGCGCGCGACGAGATCGGGACGGCGAGCCGGCGCGAGATCCGCGACTGGGTCGAGTGGGCGTTCACGCAGGAGCCACGCGACTCGATCGACAAGCTCGCCGAGAAGCTCGAGACCACGCGCGCGAATCAGCCGCGTCCCGCGTCGCACCCCAGCAAGATCATCATCGAGGCCGCGGTCGCCACGTTCGCGCCGCGCGATCCCACGCCGACCTACCGCGAGCCGCCGCCGATGATCGTGCTCGACCAGGCACCCGACGAGGCGCCGACGCTCGACGCGGCCGCGCCCGCGCCGCGCGTGCCCGCGTCGCGGTTTCCCGACGAGCCGACGTACGTCGCGGTACCCGCCGGGGACACCGTGCGCCACGTACGCCGTCCGCGCGACAGCGCACCGACGATCGTCGAGGATTTCGGGCTCCACCTCGAGGTCAGCCGGCCCGAGGGAGTTCGGCTCGCGATGCCGACTTTGCGCCTGAACCTCAGCGGCCAGATGGCGCCGTGGCTTGCGGTACTCGTGATCCTCGCCGCGATCGGGGCGGCCGCCTGGTACGGCTGGCTCGCGCCCGCACTGTCCATGCACTGACGGCTATACTGCTCGCGATGTCGGAGCAGCTCCTGGTCGTGCGGTCGCGCCGCGTCGTCACCCCCGATGCGATCGCACCCGCGGCGATCCACGTCCGCGGCGGAACGATCGAGCGGGTCGCCGCATGGGATGACGTGCCGGCCGGTGCGGTCGTCGATGATCTCGGCGAGCTCCACATCCTGCCCGGGATCGTCGACACGCACGTGCACCTCAACGAGCCCGGGCGGACCGAGTGGGAGGGCTTTGCCACGGCGACGCGCGCGGCCGCGATCGGTGGCGTCACGACGCTCGTCGACATGCCGCTCAACTCGATTCCGCCGACGACGACCCGCGAGGCGTTCGCCGCCAAGCGCGCCGCGGCGCGCGGCCAGTGCGCGGTCGATGTTGGATTCTGGGGCGGCGTCGTTCCGGGCAACGCGGGTGAGCTCGCGGGTCTGGTCGCCGACGGCGTGCGCGGCTTCAAGTGCTTCCTCGTCGACTCCGGCGTCGAGGAGTTTGGCTGGGTCGGCGAGCGCGAGCTGACGCCGGCGATGCAGATCATCGCCGGGCTCGGGGTGCCGCTGCTCGTCCACGCGGAGGTCGCGGGACCGATCGATGCCGCGACCCGACAGCTCGCGCATGCCGATCCGCGCAAGTACGCCACGTACCTCGCGTCGCGCCCCGAGACCTCCGAGGAGCAGGCGATCGCGATGATCACCGGCCTGTGCCGCGCGACCGGCGCACGCACGCACATCGTCCATCACTCGGCCGCGCTCGCGCTGCCCCTCCTCGCGGCGGCCAAGAAGATCGGCCTGCCGCTCACGGCGGAGACGTGTCCGCACTACCTGCACTTCACCGCCGAGACGATTCCCGATGGTGCGACGCCGTTCAAGTGCGCGCCCCCGATCCGCAGCGCGGCGAATCGCGAGCTTCTGTGGAAGGCGCTCGCCGACGGCACGCTCGATTTCGTGGCGTCGGATCACTCGCCGTGCAGCCCTGGCCTGAAGGCTCTCGAGGTCGGTGACTTCGTCGCCGCATGGGGTGGCGTGTCGGGTCTGCAGCTCGCGCTGCCCGTGGTGTGGACCGAGGCCTCGCGTCGCGGTCACTCCCTGTCGGACGTCGTCCGGTGGATGTGTGCCGGTCCGGCGCGGCTCGCCGGCCTCACCGGCAGAAAGGGCGCGATCGTCGCCGGCGCCGATGCCGACCTCGTGGTGTTCGACGACACCGCGACGACGACCGTGACCCCCGAGAGTGTGCACCACCGTCACAAGGTGACGCCGTATGCAGGAGAGACGCTGCGTGGGTCGGTCCACGCGACGTACCTGCGCGGCCGTCGCGTTGCCGAAGCGGGCCGTACGCTCGCGACCGAGCTTGGAGCGTTGCTATGAGTGAGTCTGCGTTTCTCGACCTGCCCGATCTCGCGAGCGAAGCCGTCGGTGGCGCCGCGATCGCATGCAACGACGAGTTCTTCGCCGAGAAGGAGAACTTGCTCAAGCCGGCAGCCGCCGTGTGGAAGGATCACCTCTACACCGATCGCGGCAAGTGGATGGATGGCTGGGAGACCCGCCGGTACCGTCCGATCGACGGCGTGGCGCCTGGTCACCAGAGCACGGTCCACGACTGGTGTCTGATCCGCCTCGGGCTACCGGGCGTGATCCGCGGCATCGTGGTCGACACGGCGTGGTTCCGCGGCAACTACCCCGCGTCGTGCGCGATCTTCGCGACCGAGATCGACGATCCGCTCGATCTGCGCGCACTCGAGACTGCGACGTGGACAGAGATCCTGCCCCGCTCGGAGCTCCAGGGCGACAGCAAGAACATGTTCGCGATCGACGTGCACGCGCGGTTCACGCACCTCCGCCTCGAGATCTTTCCCGACGGTGGCGTCGCGCGCCTCCGCGTCCACGGCGACGCGGTCCCGAAGTGGTCCAAGCTGCGCGCCCTCGGCGGCGCGATCGATCTCGCCGCACTCGAGAACGGTGCGGTCGTCGAGACCTGCAGCGACATGTTCTTCGGCTCGCGCAACAACCTCATCAAGGCCGGGCCGTCGCTGTCGATGGCGGATGGCTGGGAGACCCGGCGGCGTCGCGGGGCCGGCAACGACTGGGCGATCATCCGGCTCGCGGCGGCCGGCACGATCGAGCGCTTGCTGCTCGACACCTCGCACTTCAAGGGCAACGCACCCGCGCGCGCATCCGTCGAGGGCGTGCACGCCCCGGGCGTCGCGGCCGACAAGCTCACCGGCTGGCGCACGCTGATCGAGACGCCGATGCAGGCCCACACCCGCCACGTGTTCGACGACGAGCTGCGCCGGGTCGGTCCCGTCACGCACCTCCGGCTCTCGGTCTATCCGTGCGGCGGCATCGCACGGCTGCGGGCGTGGGGCGTGATGGCCCCGGAAGCCGCGGGGGGGATCGCGAAGCTCGATGCGATGTCACCCGACGAGGCGCGCACCGCGCTGCGCCGGACCAACGGCTCGAAGGCGTGGGCTGACGCGATGACCGCGGCGCGTCCGTTCGAGGATATGTCCGCACTGCTGCGGATGGCAGAGCGCACGTGGTGGTCGCTCGGTGAGACGGATCACCGCGAGGCGTTCGCGGCGCATCCCCGGATCGGCGAGGCCAAGATCCCGGCGCACGGTGACGCGGCATGGTCGACCGACGAGCAGAAGACGGCGGCGAGCGCGGCGCACAAGACCCTCGCGGATCTCGCCGAGGCGAATCGTGAGTACGACGCGAAGCACGGCTTCATCTTCATCGTCTGCGCGTCGGGCCGGAGCGCCGACACGATGCTCGACGACCTGCGTGCACGGCTCGGCAACTCGGCCGCTGACGAGCTGCGCACCGCCGCGGAGGAGCAGATGAAGATCACGCGCCTGCGCCTCGCCAAGCTGATCGGAGAGCTCGCATGATCACGACCCACGTCCTCGACACCGCCGCAGGCCGCCCTGGCAAGGGCATCGCCATCGAGCTCGAGCGCGCCGATCAGGGCGTGTGGAACCTCGTCGGTGCCGGCATCACGGATGATGATGGCCGCCTCAAGACGCTGACACCGCCGGGTACGCTGACCGCCGCCCGCTACCGGATCCGGTTCCAGACGGGCCTGTACTTCGACGGGCTCGGGATCGCGACGTTCTTCCCGGTCGTCGAGATCCAGTTCACGGTCGCCGACGGGACGCAGCACTTCCACGTGCCGCTGCTCCTCTCGCCGTTCGGTTACTCGACGTATCGCGGCAGCTGACGCTAGTCGATCACCATCACGTACGCCTTCTGCGTGGCGAACGCGACCGACACGCTCATCCGCGTCGAGTTGGCCGTCATCACGATCGGGCAGCTCGACGCGCTGGCCATCCACGAGTTGAAGGCGGCCTGTACCGTCGCGTGGCCATAGCCGAGCTGCCACCCACCGAAATTGCCATCGATCTTGCGCTGGGCGATCGTTCGTCCGCTGCAGCCGGCACCTGCCTGGTAGTAGTCGTGGTGCGCGATCTCCCATGCCCACTCGCGCGCGGCGTTGCTCAGCGTCGGGTCCACGACGAGCGCCGGGCGCACGACACTGCCCATGCCCGGGCATGCCGTGCCGTTGGTGCGCGCGTTGTTGACCAGCGTGAGCAACTGCTGCTCTTCGGCCATCCACGTCCACGGTGTCGGCCCGCAGTCCGCGAAGCAGTCCGGGCTCTCGCCGGCCTGGCACATCGCATTACCGCAGATGTTCGCGGTCGACGCGCAGTCAGCAGGACAGGTGGTCCCGCACAGCTCGCCCGCGTTCCCGACGCAACGGTTGTCGCCGCACGTCGTCGTGCAATCTGGATCCATACCGACGCACTCGACGAGGCAGACGTCATTTCCGGGAAAGCACCGCGGTGCGTCGGGCGCAGCGTCGGTCATCGGTGCATCGCCGGTGGACCCATCGCCGGACGGATCGGCGTCGAGTGGCCCCCCCTCGCCGTCGACACGACAGATGCCCAGCCGGCAGCTCTGTCCGATCGGACACGCCTCGCCGTCGCCGCACGGGAGATTCGCGGGCGGATCCGGGGAGTAGCAGGCCGCGAAGCCCAGCAATGCACCGACGACGAATCGCACACTGCAGTGTAGCGCGAGTACCAATGAGGGTCGATGCAGTCCGTGAGGCGCGTCGACAACCCTGTCTGGCTCCCGGATCTGGGCTAAAACGCAGCACCATGTCGGTTCGCACCTCGTTGCCAGAGAAGAAGCTCACGAAGGCCCTCGACCGCGTGCAGCGCGCGCAGAACCGCGTGCTCGAGCGCTACCCCGGTGACTCGGGTGCACGACAGCCCGTTCACACCGTCTACGGCGGTGCCCACCTGTTCACCGCCGAGACCGCGAAGAAGCTCGGTGAGCTCGCGATCCGCTCGCTCGAGACCTACGCCCCTGACTCGGCGACGTTCGCCGAGGCGATCGGCATCAAGGGCGACCTTGCCCCCAAGGTCTACGAGCGCGTACGCGAGAAGCTCGGCCGTGAGGCCGTCGAGGACTTCCGCATCGACTTCGAGGACGGCTACGGCAATCGCCCCGACGCCGAGGAGGACGGTCACGCCGCCGCCGCCGCGCATCAAGTCGCCGCGGGTTACGTCGCCGGCACGCTGCCACCGTTCATCGGCATCCGCATCAAGCCGCTCACTCGCGACCTCGCGGCGCGCTCGCTGCGGACGCTCGACATCTTCGTCACCGAGCTCCTCGACAAGACCAACGGCCACCTGCCGGAGAACTTCGTCGTCACGCTGCCGAAGATCATGAGCAAGGTCGACGTCGAGACGCTCGTCGACGTGTTCGAGGTCCTCGAGGATCGCCTCGGCCTCGATAGCGGCGCGCTCAAGGTCGAGTTCATGGTCGAGACGACACAGTCGATCTTCGATCCGCAGGGCCGGTCGATCTTGCCGCGCCTCCATCGCGCCGCGCAGGGTCGCCTCACCGGCGCGCACTTCGGAACCTACGACTACACCGCGAACTGCGACATCACGGCCGCGCACCAGAAGATGCGCCACCCCGCCTGTGACTTCGCGAAGCACGTGATGAAGGTGTCGTTCGCCGGTACCGGCGTCATGCTCTCCGACGGCGCCACCAACATCATGCCGGTGCCCGTGCATCGCGGCGCGGATCTCACGGATCTGCAGAAGCGCGACAACAAGAGCGCCGTCTACGCCGCGTGGCGCTTGCACGCCGACGACGTCCGTCATTCGCTCGTCAACGGCTTCTACCAGGGCTGGGACCTCCACCCAGGTCAGCTCCCCACGCGCTACGGCGCGGTCTACTCGTTCTTCCTCGACGGCCTCGCGCCCGCGTCCGAGCGCCTGAAGAACTTCGTCGACAAGGCCGCCCAGGCGACCCTCGTCGGCGACATCTTCGACGACGCCGCGACCGGCCAGGGCCTCCTCAACTACTTCCTGCGCGGCATCGCATGTGGTGCCGTCACCGAGGAGGAAGCGCTGCTCACCGGCCTCTCGCTCGAGGAGATCCGCAGCAAGTCGTTCGTGAAGATCATGAACGCCCGCCGCGCGAAGACCTAGCTCGCTGGCGCCGGGAACAGCCCGAGCGCCGCGAGCGCAGCGCGCAACCGCCGCTCGCGCACCGCTCGCACGTCATCCATCTTGCCGGCAGGCAGCTCGAGCCACGCGGCATACGGAACGATCACGCCCTTGCGATCGACCCAGCCGACCTGCCACGCGAGCCAGCCGTCACCGCCGGTCTCGATGCCTCCCGTGCCGGTCTTGCCGTACAGCACTGCGTCGCCCTCGCGCGCAAGCTCGATCACCTCGGTCACCGCTTGCTGTGCCGCGAGTGAGACCCGGAGCTGCTTGCGCGCGAGCCCCTCGACGAGTGAGAGCTGTTGATCGGCGCTGATCCGGATCCCGCCGCGCAACCAGAACAGATCGAGTCCGCCGGTCATGTCCTGATTGCCGTACCCGAGCGTCGCGAGGCCCGCCTTCATCCGCTCCGCGCCGAGATCGAGCGCGAGCGTGCGGAAGTGCGGCACGGCCGATACCTTCATCGCCGAGCGCAGCGTGTGCTCCTTGCGCCACGCCTCGAACCAGTGCGCCTGCGCCACGACGCGCTTCGCATCCCAGCGCATCGGCGCGTCCGGTCCGGCGAGCAGGCCCGCATCGACCGCGATCAGCGCGTTCGGGATCTTGAAGGTCGAGTACGGCCGGCGCGGCTGCGCGCACCGCTCGCGATGACTCACATGCACCGTCCCCTGCGCGTCGCGGATGGTGAAGCAGCCGTCCGGCCACAGCTTCGCGAGGTCCGGGGGCGGGTCGCTGGGGACGATCGGTGTCGGGCTCGGCGACGGGGGAGGCGGCGGGGCGCCGGTCGGGCCAACCTGCTGCGAACAGGCTGCGAGCACGACGAGGAGGGGGAGGGCTCTCATCGGCGGCCCAACGTCTCATGACGACCCAGCATTCCCATCCTTGCGGTCCGGGGTCCGTTCAGGTAGAAAAACCCCTCTCACGGTGGTCATAGCTCAGCTGGTAGAGCGCCAGGTTGTGGTCCTGGATGTCGCGGGTTCGAGCCCCGTTGATCACCCCAAGTAGATTCGTCCCCCCTGGTTGGTGTGCCACGTCGCGGCGGCTCGCGCGGACGCGATCACACCGACGCTGAGCTCGAAACCGGCGCCGACCTGGATCGCGATTCATGGATCGCCGAAGCCTTGGCTACTTCCGGAACGAGTTGGTCGACGTCTTCTCGGCGCACAGCATCGGAGACAGCACGTCACCCTGCGTCACCAACCACTTGTTGAGCTGGACATCGACGCCCTTGGAGTACTTGCGCATGATGGCGCTGTGTAGCGCGCAGACGTTCGCTACGGGGAGCCCAGGCAGATCGAGCCAATACTCGTTCGGCGCCGTGACCCACTCGATGTCGAACGCCGTGAACGCGACCCTGTAGGTTCGGACCAGCGCGGTGGTCTCGGTCAGCGTTCGCTGGTCGGTCGTGACCTTGTCTGCGGTGCGGATCGGTGACGTCGCACGCGATGCGAGGATGTGCTTACCCTTCATCACTTTCTTCACGGTCCCTCCAGGTCCTCCTCCGACGGACGGATCGGGCTTGACGTCCGGGATGAGCTTGATGATCAGCGCTGCGAGGTCTGCCTGCAGCTGGAGCACACGCTTGGGTGCATGGGCCATCTCGACGGCGCGGTCACCGTCGTAGAGCGCGGCAAACCAGCTCATGCGTTCGGCGGTGGGCTTGCTGCGCTCGAGAGCAGCGTACGAGCCATAGGCGCCCTTGAGCAGCTTTCCGTAGATGAACAATCGGTCGAGGGTGGTCGACTTCGCATCGGTCAGCAGCGTCGTGGCCTCGACCTCGGCGGTGTTCGTCTGCGGCACGATCGTATCGCGCACGGGCCCGAGCGCCATCTCCAGCTGTGGTGGCGCGGTGAGATGAACCCAAAGCGTGAACGGCTCGACGCCTTGGGGTCTTCCCGTCGGTGCTTGATCGCTCTGATGGCAGCCCGACGCGGCGAGGAGCGCTTCGCCCCACCGGTGGTCGTCGGTGACGCGCTTCCGGAAGGCTTGATAGGCGGCGATATAGGCCTTGGCCTGCTCCGCCGTGTCGGCGGGGCCTTGCGGAAGGTTGGCCTTCATCCAGTCGAACGACGCGTTCTTCTTGGCGGCGATCTCGCCCCATGTTCCAAATCCAGGAACGCCGGCGAGGCGCGCGGTCCCGTGCGGTATGAGGTGATCGTTGAAGTACACGAGGAGCACGGCTTGCTCCTGTTGGTTGCGATGGTTCGAGATCATCGTGCCGAGGTTCTGGATCTGCGCAGCTGGGTTCGTCTCGGACAGGATGCAGCCCCGCGCGCCGGTGAGGATCTGGTACCAGAGCTCCATCCGCCGCCCGAGATTGAAGCTATCCGCCGTCTTCTGCTCGATCTTCGGAGGAACAGGCAATGGAGGGAGGGTTGGAACCTCGGCAGCGGCCGTTCCGCAGATCAGCATCGAGCACAGGAGGAGCTTAGACATGGTCGCCAAAGACGCGTAAAACGAGCCTCGGATCGGCTCACGCAGGTGATCAGCGAGTGATTGCAATGATCTCCGAGCGATCCTCGGCTTCTGCGAGCACCACACGGCTCGCGTCGATGTCGAACGATTCGACGATCCGTGCCGCGTCAAAACCGGCGACCGGAGTGGCAGCGCCCGTCGGTGACCGGTCTGGACTGAACGGTTGGATGAACACGCCCGTCACGCCGTTCTCGTCCTGGCCGATGAACGCGATCGACGTTCCGTCGGGAGTCCACCGTGCACGCCCGAGGAGGAGAACCGACTGCCGTCGCATCGGGATCGTGATCTCGTAGGGCAGGATCCGGCCGTCCTCGATGCTGGCCACGCCGATCACCGTCGCGCTCGCATCGCGGGTAGTCTGAAACAGCACGAAACGCCCATCGGGCGAGGTCTGTGGGAGCACCGCGTTGGGGACGATGCGGCTCGCCTCGGTACCGTCGAGGCGGATGCGCCAGATGCCCGTACGCTGCGGCGCACCCGATGCGTAGATCACCCACTGACCGTCCGCGGTCGCCGACGGATTCTCTGCGTCGACGCCATCTCGCGTGACCTGGCGAGGGTTCGAGCCGTCGAGATCCGCGATCCAGATCTCGAAGTTGCCCGTGCGATCGGAGCTCCACAGGATGTGCTTGCCATCCGGGGTGAGCGCTGGGTCCCAGTCATCTGCGGGGTTGTCGGTGAGACGCTGGCTGGTGCCGGTCTCGCGATCGATCCTCCACACATCGAGGTTCGCTCCGCCGCGGTTACTGGTGAACACCACACTGCCGGCCGAGGAGATCAAAGGCTGGCGGTCCGTCGCCGTGCCGTTCGAGAGCTGACGGGATGTCGTGCCCGCCCGCGACACCTCCCGCAGATTCTGGCGCGAGGAGCGTGCGTCGACGACCAGCCCGCGCCCGGGCCAGCGGTCGAGGACGAAGCTGGACTGCGGAGTCCATTGCACGGTGGTGACGGTCTGGTCATCGATGCGCTGGCGAACGATTCGCGCAGCGCTCCCGACGCTGTTGCCGGATACGGACAGCGCCTGCGAGTACATCAGCGCATCGGGTCCATCCCACGCCACGGCAGAGACCAAGCCAACACGCCGTGGTGCGGGCAGTCGCGAGGGTGGCGAGCCGTCGACGGGGACGAGCAGCACGTACTGTGGCGTCCCGGGATGCGGGGCGAATCCACTGATCGCGATGCGCTTGCCATCGGGCGACCACCGCAGACGTTGCTCCGCGCCGCGGCCGCGCAACGGCCGGTCAGTCAAACGTGCGAGCTCTCGTTCGCCGCCACCGTCGACTTGCGCGATGGTCAAGATCGGCTGCATGCGCGTGGCCTCGTCGCGCGATCGCAGGAACACGACCTGCGTGCCATCCGGAGACCAGTCGCCATCGCTCGCATCGTCGGCCACCTTGCTCAACTGTCCGCCGAGAAAGCCGATCCGGTAGAGGGTGGTCCGTGCGCCTTCGAATCGAGTGAACAGGATCTGGCTCCCGTCGGGAGAGAATCTTGGAGCCCCATCGACGCCCTCGGTGAGCGGGTTCTCTCGACCGAGATCGAGTAGCTGCACCCAGATCCGCGACCGGCCGTCTCGATCGGAGGTGAATGCGAGAAACCGACCATCCGGCGAGATCGCGGGGTGGCGATCGTGGCCTGACGAGGTCAACGGATAGGGCCGCGGTGGATCGACCGGGGCGACCACAGACGCAGGCGCAGGCAACGAGGGAGGTGCGCGGAGGAGCCAGGTCAGTCCCACCCCGACGATTGCTCCGGCGATCCCGACGCCGAGCAGGGCGCGGCGCCGTCCGCGTGGAGGAACCACTCGCCTCTCGAGCTGTTCGGCCAGCCCGAGGGCAAACACCAGATCGCGTGCAGACTCGAAGCGCTCCGCCGGATCCTTGGCGAGGCACCGCGCGACGATTGGATCGAGCCACGCGGGGACGCCCGCGCGCATGGAAGAAGGCGGAGGTGGATCGTGATCGAGGACCGCTCGAAGCGTGTCCACGGAGGTCTCTGCGACGAACGCACGCGTACCCGTGAGGAGCTCGAACAGGATCGCGCCCAGCGCGAACAGGTCCGCACTGGCCTTGACTGGCTGCCCTCGTGCTTGCTCCGGCGCCAGGTAGCCGACCGTGCCGATCATCATGCCGGGTGTCGAGACACCGGTTCCCGCACCTAGCTCCTCCTCGATCGAGGCGCGCGCGACGCCGAAATCGAGGATCTTGGCGGTACGCCCGTCGACGATCATCACGTTGTCCGGCTTGAGATCCCGGTGGACGATGCCTCGGTCGTGAGCGGCGGCCATCCCCATCGCGATCTGGGTCGTCCAGTCGAGCGCCTCCTCGATCGATGGCTGAGCCTTGGCGATCTGCTGGCGCAACGTCACTCCTTCGACGAGCTCGGTGACGAGGTAGTAAAGCCCCGCATCCTCGCCGACGTCGTAGATCGCGACGACGTTGCGATGTGAAAGCGCGGCGGTAGCGCGCCCCTCACGCACGAATCGTCCACGGGCCTGCTCGTTGACATCCCCGCGCAAGACCTTGATGGCGACGTCTCTCGCAAGCCGCGTGTCCCGGGCACGGTAGACGTCGGACATGCCGCCGCGTCCGAGGTGCGCGACGATCTTGTACGGGCCGAGTAGGCGATCCACCGCGAGTTGGGGCGCGGGCGCATGTGGGTCGAGGAAGCCTTCGGCGCGATCGTGCGCGGCGAGCAACGCGATCACCTCGTCATGAACGACAGGATCGTCGGTCGCTGATGCCAGGACCTCGGCGCGTTGTGAATCACGGAGCTCCACCGCGCGCTCGAATAGCTCCTTGATCCGGATCCACTGCGGACGCGGAAGCGGCTCAGGCACGCTGGACTTCTCGTTTGAGCCAGGCCCGCGCCATGGTCCATTCGCGCTTGACGGTGGCCGGTGAAACGTTCACTGCCTCCGCGGTCTCTTCGATCGTGAGTCCGCCGAAGTACCGGAGCTCGACGATCTGCGCCTGCCGTCGATCTTGTGCGGCCAACCGGTCGATCGCACCGTCGAGCAACTCGAGATCGAGCTCGGTGCCTGGCGTGTCGTCCGTCAACGTCACGAACGTCACCTGCCCGCCGCGCTTCTGGGCGTTGTCTGCGCGGTGGCGGTCGATCAGGATCCGCCGCATCAGGCGGGCAGCGACCGCGAAGAACTGTGCGCGATTCGACCACTCCACGCGATCTTGCTCGTTCAGCCGCAGGAACGCTTCATGGACGAGCCCGGTCGCGTTGATGGTGTCGAATCCGGCCCGCAACCGCGCCTTCGCGATCAGGCGAAGCTGATCGTAGGTCAGCTCCAGTGCGGCCTGGCACGCCTGACGGTCGCCGCCCATCCAGGCGCGAAGCAGCAACGTGAGGTCCGCATCCTCCTGCAAGCACTTGGATCATAGCTGTTCGAGGGGGTCGTAGGTGCTGGCTCTGAGGAATCCTCGATCGCGTGAGCCAATCGGTGGGCGTTCTACGCGTCCTGATCGATGGGAGTTGCGATGACGACAGGTGCCGGGCAGCCGAGCTCATTTGCCACGATCTACACGCTGGTCCTTGCACTGAGCCTGCACGCGGCCGGATGCGATTCCGCACCGCCGTCGCCGGTGTTCGGGGTCGGAAGCGCGAAGGTGACAGCCCCGCCGACCACGTCGGCGCCGCCGCCGAGCGCACCGCCGAGTGCACCGAAGGAGACGGGCTTCGGCGAGATCGCGTTCAAGACGTTCCAGTCCGGCGGGACTCGCCTCGTGTTCACGACCGAGTCAAAGGTGCGAGTAACGTGGCAGAACATGTCGGGAAGCGCCGTCGTCGGGACGTACACGCACGTGGGGCGGGACATCGAGATTCAGTGGGATCCCGCAGCGACCAACTACGGCAGTCGCTCGGAATTGCTCCGACAGATGGGGCCGTGTTCGATGGCTCGGCATACACGCATCGATCTCAAGGGCGCGGTTCACGATGATTCGCCCATGATCTATCAACAGAAGAAGCCTCGCTGCGACACGATTCGCTTGACCGACTGACGCGCTCATGGCGTCGCCCGGAGCCGCAGCGCGTCGAGGATCACGTCGGCGCCCCCCTCCGAGGCAAGCTCGACGCGGAGCTGGGCAAACCGGGCGGCCGACGACGTCGCGAGTCGATCCATCGCGAGGTAAGGGCCCGCAGTCTCCGGCCGCCTGACAGGTCCGCCCGGTGACCGTCGCGCATCCGGCAGCTGTCCTCCTGATCGACGTGCTCAGTAGACGATCTTGATCGTGCCGCTCTCCGCACCGTGGAAGTAGCAGCTGAACTGGTAGCTGCCAAGCGCGTCGAACCGGACGCACACGGGTGCGTCGCCGCTGATCGAGAACAGACCCTGCACGTGATCGGCGGTGTGCGTCGACATGTCGTGGAACTGCACGACAGCGCCACCGACAAACTCGCTATTGAGCGCCGACCCGATGTAGCCGATGCCGTCATAGAACCCGACATCGCCAGCGATCGTGGCGCCGGCGCACGGAACGACGACGGCCGCAGTGCCTGCGGGGGCATCGGGCGCCCCGGGCGTGCCGTCGGGCGTCGGTGCCGGGGCGTCGGGCGCCATGGTGTCGTCACCAGGGTCGTTGCCAGAGCTCGAGCAGGCAACGAGAGTGAACGAGAGGAGGATGGAGGTGAGCGGGAAGCCAATGGAAGCGAGGTTCGCCATGGCGACACCCTGGCGAATGTCGTTGGCGTCGTCGTCTTAATCCGGCTTAATCGCGTTGAACCTCGTGAGCGCGCGCAAGGGAAATGCCTCGCTGCCGGTGGCCTCGCTCGTCGGGCGCGGCGGAGACCTGGCCGGCGTGCTGGATCGGGTCGGGGATGGCGAGCGGCTCGTGACGATCACGGGCCTCGGCGGAATCGGAAAGACGCGACTCCTGCGCGAGGTACTCGGGCGCGCGAGCGAGGGCTTCGGCATGCACGGCGGCGGTGGCGCGTGGTTCGTGGATCTCTCGCGCTCCGCGAGCGTGGACGAGGCGTGTGCCCAGGTCGCGACAACGCTCGGCGTCCGCGGGGAGCTGGGGCGAGGGCTGGCGCGCAAGCAGCGCGTGTTGCTCGGGCTCGACAACCTCGAGCAGCTCGGCGGGGCATTCGCGGAGTCGATCGCGGGTTGGCTCGCCAGTGCGCCGGCGCTGCAGATCGTGACGACGACACGCGTCGCCCTCGGCCTCGAGGGCGAGCGTGTGTGGCCGCTGGCACCATTGCCACTCGAGGATGCGGCAGCGCTGTTCGTGACCCGGTGTCGCGCCATCGATCCCCACGTCGCGCTCGATGCCGCCCAGGTCCAAGCGATCGTCTCGCGCGTGGATCGCGTTCCGCTTGCGATCGAGCTCGCCGCGGCGCGCGCGAAGGTGCTGACGCCGGCGCAGATCCTCGAGAGGCTCGACGTGCCCCTCGCGCTCCTCGCGCGCGACCGTGACGATGGGCGCCACGGTTCGATCCGGAGAACGATCGAGGATTCGGTCGCGCTCCTCCCTGCTCATGCCCGCGCGACGGTCGCGGCGCTCGGCGCGTTCGCGGGTGGGTTCGAGCTCGACGCGTTCGCGAGCGTCGTCGGCGATGACGCGGACACCGCGCTCGAGGCGCTGTGCGATCACGGGTTGGTCGTGCGCGTCCTCGAAGACGGCGCGTGGAGCGGGCGGTTCGCCATGCTCGATTCGGTCGCCCACTTCGCGCGCGAGCTCGCGGAGCGCGGCGGCGCGCTCGATGCGCTGCGGGCAAAGCGCGATGCGTGGTACGTGCGGTGGGCGAAGGACGTGCGCGCATGGTGGGAGCGCGACCCCGATCGGGCGCGGCGCGAGGTCGCGGCGCACCTCGACAACGCCATCGCGGCGGCACGCGGGGCCCCCGAGGTCGCACTCGCGATCGATCCCTATCTCGCGACGCAGAGTCAGCACCGGCGGCGCGCGGAGCTCCTCGTCGGAGGCGATCCAGACAGCGAGCTCGCGCGTGGTGCGGCGCTGCGCGAGCTCGGCGATCTCGCAGGCGCGGCCATCTCGTGGCGCGCCCTCGACGAAGATGGCGTCGTGCCACGCGTTCGTGCGTTGGCGATCGCGCGCTACGCGGAGCTCGTCGAGATCGACGGGCGTACCGACGAGGCGCAGGCGCTCCTCGAGCGCGCGCTGGTGATCGCCGGCGACGAGGCCGAGGTCCATGCACGCCTCGCTCACACGCGTCGTCGCGAGGGCGAGCTTGACGGCGCTCGCCACGCGGCGAGCCACGCACTCACGCTGTTCGCGCGGCGGCGCGATCGCGAGGGTGTGGCGGCGATGCACTACGAGCTCGCGGCGATCGCGATGTTCCAGCGCGACGGCGATGCGGTCGAGCGCGGGCTCGGCGAGGCGATCGCGACGGCGACGGTGATCGGTGCACAGCTCCAGGTCGCGGCCGCGAACGCCGCGCTCGGCATCCACGTCCAGGCACGCGGCGATGTCGCCCGTGCGATCGGCCTACTCGCCGAAGCGGCGCGGACGTTTCGCGACGCGAGCCACGTGCACCGTGAGGGCTCGACGCTGTTCTATCTCGCGGGTGCATACCTCGAGCGCGGCGAGGTGGTGCAGGCGCTGATCGTGTGTGACCAGGCCGTGGCGTGCATCGATGTCGTCGGCGCGGCGCGGTACCAGGCCTTGCTCGGTGCCCTCGCTGCGGTGGCGCACGCACGGCACGGAGATGCGCGCGCGGCGCGTGCGGCGCTCGCGCGTGCCGAGGCCGCGGAAGCGCGCTGCCGCCGGGAGAAGTCGCTGCGCGCGGTGCTCGCCATCGCGCGGCTACGGGTCGAGTCTGCCGCGTGCGTCGCCGAGGCGCGCACGATCGCGGACGGTGTTGCGGGCGACGATCCGCAGCTCTTCGCGCGCCTGGTCGCCGGGGAGCGCGCCGCGAAGCCGCGCATGCAGATCACGCGCACGGGCGATGTCGTCTTTGACGGCGCGCTGATCGAGCTGGGCAAGCGCGTCGCGCTCCGCCGGATCGTGGCGGTGCTGGCAGAGCGGCGCGTCGCCGCTCCCGGTGAAGCGGTCGCGCTCGACGCGCTGGTCGCTGCGGGGTGGCCGGATGAAAAGATCCGAGCGGACGCGGCGATCAACCGGATCCACGTGGCCCTGTCGACGCTCCGGCGCCTCGGGCTGCGCGACGTGCTGCTCACCGTCGAGCAGGGCTATGCTCTCGACCCTGCGATCTCGGTCACGATCGACCGCTGAGTTCGCGCTTGCAATGGTCGCAGACCGCTGGTGTGATTCGGCCCCCGATGACTCGCCTTGGCTTCTTCATTCTCGCCCTCGGTGCATGCGCCCTCTCGCCGACGAAGGAACCGCCACCTCCGGCGACCGGCTCCGGCGACATGAGGCTCGCCGAGAACACCGGAGGCCTCTGCGGCAATTCGCCGTGGTGCGGCTACGACCTGGTGTTTGACGGCACGGCGCTGGTAGTGACGTCGCGGAGCACGCCGGCCACTGGCACGGGGACGCTCACGGCGGTCGGGCTCCTGGCGCTCGACGATCTCGTCGCGGAGCTGCCGTACGACGCTCCCGATGACACGTCCGACACCTGCGCCGATGCGCCGACGATCCGGCTGCACGTGAAGTTCGACGAGGTCGGCGATCGTACGTTCCAGTACACGTGTGAACCGGGAGTGTTCGCACCGCTGGGGGCGTTCGTGACGCGCCTCGCGAATGCGGTCATCAACTACGAGCCCGACGAGACGGTCGTGGTCGACGCCCCGTTCTGACGATCACCACGCCGTTAACGACGTGGATCGTCGGTGCCGCCCTCCTCGTGTTCCGTTCGGTGTTCGAGCGACGGCCGCTGTGGAGAATGTTCCACCTCGATCTCGCCGCGATCCCTGAGGACGTGCGCGATCGCGTGGGTGATGCGATCGTTCGTTCCGTCCAGGCGGTTGACGACACCGTCGCCTGGTCGCTGTTCAGCGTCGGACTTACTGGGGAGGATCTCGATGCCGTCCCTCAGCTCCAGCGCCACGAAGGACCGTCGCCTTCAGAGCAGGTCGCAGCGGGTCGTACGCAGCTGCTGGCGGCGCTCGCGGCAGCGATCGTGGATCTGCCACAGGTCGCGACGATCATGGCGGAGCTCGCTCCGCGCGTCGACGAGCTGTTCGCTGGCGTCAAGCTCGGGTCTCTGAGCCCTCGGTGACTCGCCAGCTCAACGCGCGGCGTGATGCGCTGCGAGCTTCGCGTCGGACAGCGCGGCGTCGTACACCGCACACTCGTCGACCACGCCGGTGACGGTGTACTCGGGATCCGAGATGGTCAACGGGGTCGAACCGTCGTTGGTCAGCCGGAGTGCGGATGGGCGCGCGTCGCGCAACGATCCATCGACGTACACTCGCAGCATCGAGCCATCGAAGGTCGCGGCGACGTGGTGCCAGCGGTTCGGCGCGAGCACACCCGTTCCATCGGCAGATTCGCCGTTCGAGTCGCGCCGGCGATTGATGCCGAGGTCTCCATTCTTGTACTCGAACGTGTACCCCTGACGAAGTGTGGGGTCCCAGTAGTCGGTCGAGAACAGCATCCGCCAATCGCTGTTCAGCGAGTCAGGTTTGAGCCAGCACTCGAGGCTGAACGGTGTGAGGTCCAGGAACAGGAACGGTCCCAGGACCGACAGATAGCCACCGTCGGCCTGCCCGGGGCCGCCACCGGCCACTCGAAGCCCACGTCCCGAGACGCCGGCCTCGCCGAGCGTCGCGCGGCCCATCACGACCCCATCGTGCCCGTTGCCCGTCACGTCGCGGACCGCGGCGCCGGCGGTCTCTTCGAACTGCCAGTACGCCGACGGTTGATCAAGGAGCACGGCGCTCATGTACGGCGTCACGTCGTTCAGCGAACCGTCGCCGGCGGCGTCATTGCGGGCGATGGCTTCGGCGCCAAACCCGATCCGGCCACACCCCGACAGGACCAGGATGGTCATCACTGTCTTCCACACCCCCACAAGGATACGCCAGACGTCGTGGTCAGTGTTCGACCAAAGGATCTCGAGCGCCGAGGGCGACATTCGAGTCGGTTTGCATCCGATACGTCACGGTGAGTAGTGAAGGATCGTTCCTTGGGTGCCAACGACCCAGACGTCGCTCGATGACGAGGCCCACACGTCCTGGTACGACACGTTGAGTACCGGCCCGGTGAGCTGCCACCCCGCACCATCGAAATGGATGATGGAGCGATGGCCGACCGCCCAGCCGACCGCCCAGACATCGTTCGTCGCGCGTCCCCACACCGCGACCGCGCGGTTGCTGCCGTACCCGAGCGGCGATGCGACCTGCTGCCAGGTGGTTCCGTTGAAGCGGTGCACCGCGAACCCGTAGCCCACCGCCCATCCATCGTTCGGGCCACCCTGCCACACCGAGCTGAGTGACGGGGTCGACAGGGTCGTCGTCGACCACGTGCTGCCGGTGTAGTGCCGGACCGAGGCCATATCGATCGCCATCAGGTTGCTGCCAGAGACGCCCGAGATGTCCATGAACGCCGAGCTGCTGTGTCCCGAGATCGGCGTCCAGGTCGCACCGTTGTATCGCTGGACGTCGCTGCCAGCGACGAACACGTTGGTTGGTGACGTCCCCCAGATCGCGCGGACAACCTGCGCAGGACTCGCGACCTGGCTCCACTGCGAGCCGTTGTAGTGGAGGATCACACCGGTCACATCTTCTCCGCCGACCGCCCAGACGTCGTTCGGACCCGTGCCCCACACGTCCTCCAGATCGAGCGCCGTGCCCGACAGGACGCTGCGCCACTGCGTGCCGTTGTAGTGAAGCATCGTGCCCCCCCTTCCGACGGCCCAGATGTTCGACGCCGAGCTTCCCCAGATCCCCGTCAGGGCCTCGGTGGTGATCGGTGTCATCTGGCGCCACACCGGCGCCGGAGCAGCGACGCACGTGGTGCCCTGACACAGCTCGCCTGCGCCGCAGCAGACTCCCGAACACGTCAGGTAGGCGCACTCGCAGCCTCCTGGTTCGCAGGTCTGATTCGCGCCGCATGCCCCTGCGTCGCAGACGCCGCCACAGCCATCGTTGCCGCCACATGTAGCGGCGCTGCAATCCGGCGTGCAGCACTGCGCCGGCTCGTCGATCGCGTTGTCACAGTCGTTGTCCTGCCCGTCGCACAAGGTCTCGGTGCCCTGATAAGTGACTCCGCCGGCGACGGCGTGATCTGCATAGACCGAGATCCCACAACCGAGCCAGCCGGCACTGCCACCACAGCGGCGCACGGCACCCGCGCAGACTCCGGTCTGAACGGCGCACGCTGGTGCGGTCAGCAGTGCGGTGTCGTCGTCGATTCCATTGCAGTCGTTATCGAGCCCATCGCAGACCTCCGGTTGCGGGCCGACCTGCCACTGGCACGCGCCGAACGTGCCCGCGACGCATGACCGAACACCGCTCGAGCATGCGCCGACATCGGTGCACGCCTTGGTGTCGCCGGCTGCGCAGGGACACGCGGCTCCGTCACAGGACTCGATGCAGCGGGCGTCCGCGCCGCACAGCTCGTCGGGACCACACGCGATCTTTGCACCCCAGTCCGTGCAGGCGTCAGCGTCGTGGTCTCCACAGGTCTGAACGTCGTCGCCGTCACAGCGACGTGCTCCCGGCGTGCACTCGTCCGAGCATTCCGAGCCGCAAGCACCGCTACTGCAGAACGGTTGATCGCGCGGGCAGGGTTCGGTCGGGCCCCACACACCGCAGCTCTCTCCGCGATCCAGACACGTGCGCGTCTGATCGACGACGCACTCGGACTCTCCGATCGTGCAGCTCATCTCGCAGCCTGCCTCGTCGTCGCCGCGGCCACCCGGACTGTTGCCACACGCCAGGGCCAGGATCGTCAGGACGGCGATCGAAAGGGAGGCCACGGAACGCCGTACGTGCGGGACCATGCGAGAGACGCTCGAGACCGTTGAATGGCGCATAGCGTTCAGATCCCGGGCTCGTTGACGGCGAGCGTTGCGTTGCGCACTTCAGCTCCAACAAAGTCAAAGACCCAGCGTGCTCCGCCGCCCAGCAAGCCCTTCTCGAACTCGAAGACAAGGTTCTTCGACGTGGGGGAGATCAGGTTCGTTCCTTTGAAGACGATGAAGTTGCTGCCGATCACCCGCTTGGTCTCACGCATCACTGTCCCGAGGTACCACTCGTCTTCCTGGATCACGGAGCCATCGGGTTGACGGCGGTACACGATGCGCCCCGTCTTGATGGATCCATCATCCGAGTACCGCAGGTTCGGGATCGGTCTCACCTCGAACCGGGGCGACAGCTCGGCGCGAACCCTGCGACCGTCCTCGGTGAGCAGGACCATCTTGTTGAGCCCTTTCTGCACGATGCGGGCTTCTTCGTCGGTCGTGGCGACCATGCGAAAGCGCACGACCACCTCGTCCGGCGCTGCCGACTCGAGCCGGTAGAAGACGTCGAGGCAGTACCAGTCTCCTGCCTTCGCGCAGTCCTTCTGGAGCCGCTCATCGCTGGAGCGCACCCGCAGCTCACCACGCGGACTCTCGGCGAGCATGGGATTCGCAGCAGGGATCGTTCGTTGCTGCATGGGGAAGCAGCCCATCAGCAAGCACGCGGACGCGAGCACGAAGGCCGCCGACACAGAACCGGAAGGACGGAAGAGTTTCATCGTGCTGGTAGAACGCCGGCACGGGTCACGGGTCGCACGCCCGGCGAAGAAATCGTCGGATCGCCTACCTTGGCCTCACGCTTGGAGAATCGGTCACGTTCGCGACCGCAGGAGTCTCTCGAGGCTGACCGAGAGCTGGCTCTCGATGAGCTCACCGGCCTGCTCGAGCTCGACGTCCTCCAGGTCTGCCAGCTCCACGAACCGCCGGCGCGCGTCAGCGGTCAGTTGTTCGCGAGCCGTCACCAGCCAGCGTGCCACGGTCGCACGATGCACTCGATGCATGGTCGCGAGCTCGTCGATGGTGAGGCCATCGAGGACGCTCATGCGCAGGAGCGTGCGGTCGCGGCGGGGAAGATGAGCGGCCGCTTGCTCGAATGCCAGGCGAAGTGCGTGGCGCAGCTCGGCTTTGCTCAGGAGCGTCACGACATCGGCAGAGGGAGCAATCGCAGCGTCGAGCTGATCGTCGATGGGTCCAGCATCGCGGCGACGCTGGCTGCGCTTGGCGTCGAGAGCCAATCGCGTCGCAGCTACGTGGACCAGGGCTCCGAGCCTGCCAGTTCCTGCATAGGCGACGATCCGCGGGACCTCGCCGGCGGTCGCCGTGAACAGCCGCACGCGGAGCTGTTGCTGCACATCCGCCGCATCGGCATCGTCGACCCTCATCCGCCGCAGCGCTGCCGGGAGGCCGCCAGCGATCTGTCGCTCGAACACTCCGAGTGCACGGGCGTCGCCGAGCGCGCACCCGCACGCCAGGTACAGCTCGCTTGCATCGAGCTCGACGTCCTTGGTTGCGTGAAAGCGCTCGCCGACGAGGGCTTCGAACGCCGCGAACGGAACCTCGATCTCGGGCCATGCCTCAGCGCCTGCTTGATGGCACGCTCGAATCGAGCTACAGGGAGCCAGCATGGGATGCGTGGACGAGCCTACCATCGTCGCTTTTCTCGGTGGTTCGCTCGATCTCGAAGCCAACGAGGAGGTTGTTTCCGAGCTCGACAGTTGTGACTCGTGTCGGGAACTGATGTCGATCGTCGTGAGGGAATGGCATCTGGGCCGCCCGCGCCAGCCCTACGATCTCACTGCTGGCAGCATGGTCGGTCGGTACAGGATCGAAGGGCCGCTCGGTGCGGGCGCGATGGGAGTTGTCTATCGCGCCTTCGATCCCGTCGTCGCACGTCACGTGGCTTTGAAGCTGATCCACGTCGACTCGTTCACGGATTCAGATGTCGTGTTGCGAGAAGCCCAGGCGATGGGACAGGTGAACCATCCAGCGGTCGTGCGTATCTATGACGCTGGAGTAACGGACGCGCACGTCTACGTTGCGATGGAGCTGGTCGATGGCGAGACCCTCCGTGCATCGCTTGCCGACCGGTCGCGGTCGCCGCGGCAGTGGTACGCCCTGTTCGCCAGGATCGCCGAAGGGCTGGCAACAGCTCATGACGCTGGCGTCGTCCATCGTGACTTCAAACCAGAGAACGTCCTGGTGGGGCGTGATGGCAGCGCGCAGGTCACCGACTTCGGATTGGCGCGGGTCAGCGCAGGGCCGGTCGAGTCACAGCTTCCTGCGCTCGGGACGCAAGCCGCCGGGACTCCCGCGTACATGGCTCCAGAGCAGCTGACGGGTGGTCGAGTAGACGCGAAGAGTGATCAATATAGCTTTGCGGTGACGTTCTATGAAGCTCTCACGGGATCACGGCCGTTCCTCGCGGCGAGCGTGGACGCACTCGCGATCGCGATGAAGCGCCGCGACGTGATCGACTGGACCAACGTGGCTGGTGGCGCCCGGGTGATCCTCGCGCGTGCTCTGGCGTACGATCCAGACGCACGGTTTCCGTCGATGCACGACATGGCCCGCGAACTACGCAGGCTCGCCGCGCCACGACGATGGCCGTGGCTGGTCGTCGTGGTCGCGAGCCTCGGTGCGGGGATCGGGGTGTTGGTTGCTGTCCGCCCAAGCGCTGCTGCCGATCCTTGTGCAGTGGCTGGCGATCCCGCCGACGCAGCGTGGACGGCAACGCAGCGCGCGGACCTGCAGCGGACCTATGCCGCAGCGAACCTGCCCTATGCGGTCCACGTCGGCAGGACAGCGGAGCGCACTCTCGACGAGTACGCATCGAAGCTGCGCGCCGGTTACGTTGCCGCATGTCGTGCGACGCACGTCCAGCACACGCAGTCTCCGGAGCTGCTCGATCGTCGAGCACAGTGCCTGGATCGCGCCACCACCCTGTTCGCAGCCACCGCGGCATTGCTTCAGAACGCCGATGCGAAGGTGATCCTCAACACGACGGGCGCGCTCGCGAGGCTTGTCGATGTCCGCGCGTGCGCCGATACCATGACCCTTGCCGACCAGGTGCAGGTTCCGGCGGATCCTGGATTGCGCGACCGAGTGCTCTCGATTCGACGGCAGCTTGCCGAGGCCGGCAATGCAATGATCACCACCCGCTACGATGCCGGAATCGCGCTGGCGTCGACCGCAACTGCCGCCGCCCGCGAGGTTGGCTATCGCCCACTCGAAGCAGAAGCACTGTTCGTACTTGGCACCCTGCAGTACGCAGTCAGATCGGCGGAGTCCGCACGCGGAACTCTGGAGAGCGCGACCTTGGCCGCCGTAGCAGGCCGAAGTCGGTTGATGGAGGCGACGATCCGGGAGCGCCTCGGACAGGTGCTCGGGCTCACGTTGCGCGACATGGAAGGCGGTCAGCGGCAGATCGACCTCGGCTTGGCGTTGCTCGAGACCATGCAAGGTACCAAGTCCATCACGATCCAGCTGTACAGCACTCAGGGGGCCATGATGTCAGCTCGCGGTGATCACGAAGGAGCGCTTGCCCTTCATCGCCGTAGCCTTGCGCTGCTCTTGGACGACGACCGCACGCTCGAGGCTCAGGTCGAGCAGTTGATCGGCGACGAGCTTGTCGATCTGCATCGAGCAACCGAGGCGATTCCGTTCCTGGAGCGCAGCGCCTCGGTCGCTCGCGAGCTGGTTGGCGGGGAGCATCCGACGTTCGCAGGACTGCTCGAGAGCACAGCCGATGCGTACCAGGACTCCGATCTGCCGAAGTCGATCGAGCTGATGACTCAGGCCCACGCGATCTACGTCAAGGTGCTACCCGCCGAGAGCTCCAAGTTCGCAGTACACGAGGCCAACCTTGGCGGGCTACTCGTGAAGGCTGGCCGCTTCGACGACGCGCTGCCGTACCTGCGACGCGCCCTCGCGACCGTTCAGCGCACGATGGCCGCACAGCATCCTGCACAGGCCATGGTGCTGCTGCTGCTCGGTGAGGCGCTGCAGAAGCAGCTACAGCTCGACGAGGCGTTGCTGCACACCGAGCGTGCTGAGACGATGCTCGTCGAGCTTCTTGGCCCCGAGCATCGTGACGTGGCCAAGGCGCGAGCCCAGCGGGGCGCGCTGCTCGGTGCGGTGAAGCGGCCCGACGAGGCAACGCCCATCCTCGAGCTCGCACTCGCGACGTATCGCGCGGAACGGATGCCGCCCGTCGAGACTGCGCAGGTTCAGTTCGATCTCGCCAAAGTGCTGTGGGATCCTGGACGGAAGGGCGCACGCAATCTCAGCCGCGTGATCGAGCTCCTGGATCAAGCCGAGCAAGGTCTTGGTCGCGGCAGCGGAGCGGTTGTCGATTGGCGGCGTGAGCGCAACCTGTAGGGCGGGGCGGGTGGCTGAGCGCCAGATCCGCGCGGCTACGTTAGCGCCTGCGCAAGATGAGGAAGCCGATTTGATCCTCGGCTTTGGGGCTTTGGGGGCGCGTCTCCCCGAGCAGCTTCTCCCGTCCGGCGTCGCCTTGCCGGGTGAGTGGCTGGGTATCGCCGTAGCCCTTCGCGGTCAGGCGATCGGGCGCGACGCCAGCGTCGACGAGCATCTGCCGGACCCGCGCGGCGCGGCGCTGGGTGAGTGACGCCGCGTCGGGCGTGCCGGGCACGACGTGGGACTGGACCTCCATGAGGAGGATACGGGGGTTGCCTAGAAGCGTCTCCGCGGTGGCCTTGATGATGGGCAGGCTCGTCGGCAGGAGGCGCTCGCCAGCGAACGAGATCGGGTCGAGGATCTCGATGGTGGTCTCGGTGATGATCCTGCGCGCCGGACGACACGGCTTGGCTTCCGTCATCCGAAAGTCCGCCACGGGATTCCACCGGATCGTGACCTTGTCGCTCGCCGATCCGCCGTCATGGTGCACCCTCTCGATCCGCAGTGGATCGACCCCGAGCGCTGTCATCGTCTGCGCGACCTCGCAGCCAGAGGGGGCGACGTCGAAGGCGACTTGCAACGCCGGCGGTGCATCGAGCTGGCGCCACGCTTCGACGAAGCGCCTGAGCAAGACCGCGTCATGAGGGTTGATGACCTGCGTGATTTGCGTCGTGCCCTCTGCCGTATTCGGAGTCGCGGTCGTCGTATGTTGCTCCTCGAATCTCACGACGATCTCGCGCATCGGAACCACCGTCCGTGCGAGCCGGAGCTCGGCGGACCCGTCGCGCGCGGCCCCAAGACGTCGGTTGAGTCGCGCCGCATCGCCGGCGTCGGTCCCACACGGTGCCAGGCCTCTCTTCGTGGGATCCGAGCACCCGACGCGCTGGCCGCCGCGGACCTCGACTCTGTGATCAGGGTCCTTGTTCAGCGCGTCGTCTCGGTCTTTGTCGGAGCCTGGATACGCGACGTACTGCGTGCCGGTCCACTCCCAGCGATCGCTGAGCATACGGTCGACGACCCCGAGGCGGGCCGCCCACTCCCATTCGGCGGCGGTCGGCAGGCGGGCTTGCTTCTCGACCGTACGCGCCAGCGCACCTGCGTAGTCGAACAACTCGGGCTCCTCGTGGATCGCGATCAGATAGGGCGCGAGATGCACGATCGCGGTCGGTCGCTCGTCGGCGGGCGTCGCGGCGTCCGAGCTACCGATCGTCACGTCACCGCCCGGCACGAACACGAAGCCCGCGCGTTGCATGGGGAGCGGTAGCGAGACCATCGCCGCGGTCCCGGCGCCGGCAGACTGCACGCTGTACGCATAGGTGGCACCGTCGACCTCGTACATCAGGAGATGCTGTCCGCGCGGGATCGCGAACTGGCCGTTTGGCGCGACCGTCGGCGGCGTGGGCGTGCCGAGCAGCGTCCGCACGCCCGTGAGACGCGCGCCCTCCGGCACCTCCACCGTCAGCAGCGCGCAGTCGCAGGCTTGCGCGGCGGCGGCCGCGGCGCGCTGCTTCGTCGCCATGTCGTCGTCGCTCCGCCGCGCGAACACCGCGACGCCCGCCGCGGCGATCGCGAGCGCGAGCGCGAGCGCCATCACCCAGCGCGCACGGCGTGATCGCGCGGTCGCGGGCGGTTCGACGACCAACGCGTCGAGCAGCTCGCGCATGGACGGGAACCGGTCGTCTCGCCGGGTGGAGAGTCCCCGCAGGATCGCATCGCGGATCGCCGGCGGTACCGGGCTGTCGGCGGGAACCGGAGCGATCTCGCCGGCAAGCACGGTCGCGACGAGCACCTGATAGACCTCGGCCGGGAATGGCGGTTGACCATAGAGTGCGCCGTAGAGCGCCGCGCAGAACGCGAACTGATCGGCGCGCGCATCGACGCTCTGCCCGAGGTGCTGCTCCGGGGCCATGTAGCGCGGCGTGCCCATGATCGAGCCGGTGCGCGTGAGCGTCACCGCAAGCACCGACTCGTCGCGCAGCGAGCGTTCGGTGTGCGACAGGTCCTCCGCCGGGCGCTCGTCGGTGGTCGCGACGAGGCCGAAATCGGAGACCCGGGCGCGACCGTCATCGCCGACGAGTACGTTGTCGGGCTTGAAGTCGCGATGGACCAGGCCCGCCTCGTGCGCCGCGACGAGCCCTCGCCCGGCACGCATGTACATCGCGAGGATCTCCAGCCACGACTTGCCGACCTGCCACTTGGTGAGCGTGCCCCCTGCGACGTACTCCATCGCGATGTAGTCACGACCCTCGTGGGTTCCGACCTCGTGGACGACGACGACGTTCTCGTGCGCGAGCTGTGCGACGCCCTGCGCCTCGCGCAGGAGCCGGCGGCGCGCATCGGGGGTCTGCGCGTCGCGATGCAGGACCTTGAGCGCGACGCGCCGGCCGAGCTGGGGATCGGTCGCGAGTAGCACGACGCCCATGCCGCCCTCTCCGAGCTTCTCCTTGACCTCGAACCGGCCGAGCCGTTCCGGAGAGTTGGGCGCGACGCGCGTGGTCGGGATCGGCCCGAGCGTCTGTGAATCAGGAGGCAGCGCGGCGGCAGCGGCCACCGGCGGCGACCCACCACCGAGTGGAACCGTGGCGGCGTTCTTCGCATCGTCGTCTGAGAGCGCCATCGCGTTCAGCCATGGTAGTCGAGTTTGGGATCCCGGCGCGGCACTGAACAACGTGGCGATGGTCAGCGTGCGCGCGCCGTCCGCGACGGCGCGGTCGAGTTGATCGACGGGGACGAGGCGCTCGCGGGAGTTCGGCGCTCGATCGAGAAGTATCCGATCAACGCCTGGGACCGCTCGTCAAGGCGGCCTCGGCGACGATCGCCGTCAGGCACGTCTGCATCTTGGCATCGCAGTCCTCGATCTTGGCAAGGATCCCCTGTCTAGCTTCGGCCGACCATTCGAACACCCCGTGGCTCTCGCGCGTGATCGCGCACTCGACCCCGATCTTTCGCCATCGCTTACTCGAGACGTCAACCGCGCGGAGCAATTCTCTCCGGTACCCGGAGACCCTGGTGACCTCGTCGCGTTCGCCCGCGGCGCGGAACCACCCGATCGCGCCGAACACCGCGGCGAGGCCCAGCACGATGAGGAGCGGCGACCACGACCGCCGCGGCGACTCGGGAAATGGCGCGCGTGGCGGTCGGGCCGACAGTCGTTCATTCTCGATCGCTAGCTCGGCGTTGCGCGCTGTGGCCGCCTGCAGGTCGTGCTCGAGAGCCTCGACTCGCGCGAGCGCCGCCGTGAGGTCGCTGCGATAGAGGTCCTCGCTCATGCGGACGATCTTGCTCTGCGCAGCGGTGCCGCATCAAGCGCCGATCGCCGTGACGATCCTCGCGCCCCGCACCTAGCGAAGCGGTGCGTCGTCTTCGCCCTGTGCCAGCGTATAGGCTCGAACGCCGCTGAAGTTCTGCAGCGTCTCGACGTGCATGAACCGGAACGCCGAACCTACCCGGGCCAGCAAGTCGAGCAGCTGGGCGGTCGTCAGGTCGCCGCTCAGATCGCGCAGCTTGAATCGGCAGCGATGGTGATCGACGCAATCGGTCAGCGCACCGTTGTCGGGATACACCACGGTTCCGCGGTTGGAGATCATCTTGAGCCGGACGGGGCTCCCCTCGACCAGCCTCTCGAGCTCGGGACCGAGCTCCGCGGGTGACCGCGCCGACTCGATGAACACGTCGGCACCGACGGTCGACCGCTCGAGCGGCGCGATGGGATCACGAACGACAGCGGGCGCACGTCGTGCGCGTTGCTCGCGAGCGGCGAATCGCGTCGGCGCCTGACCGAACCGCGAGATGACCGCATCTGCGAACCGCTGGGTGCCGACCGAGGCGGCTCGTTCGGCGACGTCCGCGGTCTGGATGCCCTGTTCGAGGGTGGCGAGCAGCGCGTTCTCGACGAGCAACGCCAGCCCCGGTTCGTCGATGTGGCGCAGCATCATCACTGCCGACAACACGACAGCCGAGGGGTTTGCGAGATCCTGGCCGGCGATCGTGGGCGCGCTGCCGTGGACGGCTTCGAAGATCGCAACCTCGGCACCGATGTTCGCGCCAGGTGCGAAGCCAAGTCCCCCGACCAGCCCCGAGGTCAGGTCCGAGATGATGTCTCCGTTCATGTTCGAGGTGACGATGACCTCGAACGCCTCCGGGGTCCGGACCAGCTGGTGGGCGCATGCGTCGATCAAGATCGTTCGCGCTTCGATCTCGGGATACTCCTTGGCAACCTCTTCGAACGTTCGCTTCATCAGCCCTTCGGTGAGCTTCATGATGTTGGCCTTCGTCGCGCACGTGACGCTCTTGCGCCCCTCCGCGACCGCGACCTCGAACGCGAGCCGGACGATCTTCTCGCAGCCCTTGCGGCTCATCAGCTTGAGACACTGGGCGACCCCGATCGTCTGCTGGTGCTCGATCCCTGCGTAGAGATCCTCCACGTTCTCGCGGACCACCACGAGATCGATGCCGCGACCGCTGAACGGCGTCTTGACGCCCGGTAGCTCCCGGATCGGTCGCAGGTTGCCGTAGGTCTCGAACAGCTTGCGCAGCGTGACGTTCGCGCTCTTCTCGCCAAAGCCGATCGGCGTCTCGAGGGGGCCTTTGAGCGCGACCCTCGTCGACCGGAGCGAGCTAATGGTCTCTTCGGGAACTCCGGTCATCAGGCCGCGCTTGAACACCGAAGCGCCCGCTTCGTGGATTTCCCACACGATCGGGGCCCCGGCCGCTTCGAGGATCCGGCGCGTGGCCGCGGTCACCTCGGGTCCGATGCCGTCTCCGGCGATCAGGGTGACTCGTTTCTTGCCTGCGTGATCGACTTGGAAGTTCACCATGTCGAGCTGTCTATATCAGTAAATCATGTCACGTCAATTGATACACGACATGTAAGTCATGTATTGCGATGCGCATCAGAGCAATGGGGCGTGGTAAGCAACCGCGATGGCGCACCCGGAACCAGCCGAGCCCAGCTGGACCTTCCTGTCGAATCACGCACACGTCTTGCTGTGCATCGCGCAGGACCCCGACCTCACCATCCGTGCGCTGAGCGACCAGGTTGGTATCACCGAGCGCGCTGTCCAGCGGATCCTGAGCGAGCTGCAGCAGGCTGGCTACGTCGACAAACGACGCCGCGGACGCCGCAACCGATACGTGGTGGATGGCGATCGACCGCTTCGCCACCCTCTCGAGGCCCATCAGAACATCGGCGCATTGATCGGGCTGATCACGCGCCGCCCTCGGGGCAGTCGTCGCAAGCCTGCGCGAACCGTCCACGATCGATGATCGCGGAGCACGTCCGCGACACTTCGAGAAAACAGGCGGGGTGACTTCAACATTTCCGCGGTTCTCACCGCGACACGGGTGGCTACACTGAAGTCACCGGCCCAGGAGATGCCAATGAACAATCTACGATGCGCCGCGTTCGCCTCGCTCGTGCTCTCAGCCTGCATACCAGTCGCCTCCGACGTCGGTGTCAGCGGCACCATGGTGGATCCCGCCACCTCCATGGCGCCGTGGGATGACGGCGAGCTCGCGTGGGCGGCGCCCGGCGTTCAGGTCTATGCCGGGTGGGATCAGCCGATGTTCTTCGTCGATAACCGCTGGTGGGCGTGGGACAACGGCGCGTGGATGGGTTGGGGACCCGGGGGTTGGGCGTGGTCGCAGCCGCCGATCGTACTCTCGACGCAGATTCGCGATCCGTGGCGGTACCGCGGTTGGGGCGCGCCGGGACAGTCACGATGGGCTGGTCGCGGCTGGGCAGGCGGTGATGCCCGCGTCCGCGACCACCGGAACGGCACTGCTCCGGTGGGCCGACAGCGCGACAGCTGGGGGCCTGCGCGTGGTGGTGGCATGCGAACGAGCCCAGGGGCTGGCTGGAGCTCCGGTCGCTCCGGCGGGTCGGTGATACGGGATCATCGCCGCCGCTGAGTCGTACCTCTCGTGGCGCGATTCGAGGTGCGAGACGCTACTGGCCGCTGCTCTGCTGCAGATAGGACAGGAGCCGCGGCTTGATCGCCCGCATCGCCTTCGCGCGGTGTGAGAGGTCGCCCTTGGTCCCGACGCCGAGCTCGGCGAACGTCTGGCCGAGCTCCGGGAACAGGAACAACGGGTCGTAGCCAAACCCGCCGGTGCCGCGCGCGGCATCGAGGATGATGCCGTCGCACACGCCGTCCGCCGTGATCGTCTCGTCGCCGAGACCGCCGACGACATCCGCGAGCGCGAGCACGGCGCGAAAGCGCGCGGTGCGCTTGTCTGCGGGAACGCCCGCGAGCGCGGCGAGGAGCTTCGTGTTGTTCGCGACATCGCCCGCACCTGCGCCGGCGTAGCGCGCGCTGTAGACGCCGGGAGCGCCGGCGAGCGCATCGACCTCGAGACCGCTGTCATCGGCGAGGGCAGGGAGGCGCGTCGCGCGCGAGACCTCGCGGGCCTTCTTGATCGCGTTGCCGGCAAACGTGTCGGCGTCCTCGACGACCTCGGGGATGGTGATGCCGAGCTTGGTCGCGGCCTCGTCGACGGAGAGCACGTCGACACCGGGCAGGAGCTGGCGGAGCTCGACGAGCTTGCCCTTGTTGCGCGTGGCGAAGACGAGCGGGCGGTTCATCCCACGACCTTGCGCTGGGCGATGACGAGCTCCCGGAGGCCGATCGCGGCGAGATCGAGCATCGCGTTCATCTGCGCGCGATCGAACGTGCCCTTCTCGGCGGTACCCTGCACCTCGATCAAGTTGCCGTTCTCGGCGCCGACGACGTTCATGTCGACGTCGGCCTTGGAGTCCTCGATGTACGGGAGGTCGAGCACGACCTCGCCACCGACGACGCCGACCGAGACGGCGGCGACCGGCGGCATCAGGGCCGAGCGGTCCTTCAGCTTGCCGGTCTCGACGAGCTTGCCGATCGCGAGCGCGAGGGCGACCCAGGCGCCGGTGATCGAGGCGACGCGCGTGCCGCCGTCGGCGCACAGGACGTCGCAGTCGACATTGATCGTGCGCTCGCCGAGGGCCTTGAGATCGATCGCGGCGCGGAGCGAGCGGCCGATCAGGCGCTGGATCTCCTTGCCGCGGCCACCGGGGTCGCGCTTGCTGCGCGTGTGCGTCGAGCGCGGCAGCATCGCGTACTCGGCGGTGAGCCAGCCCTTGCCCTTGCCGGCCATCCACGCCGGGACCGTCTCCTCGACGGACGCCGCGCAGATGACCCAGGTGTCGCCGAGCTTGATCAGGGCGGAGCCCTCGGCGTGCTTCTGATAGTGCGGGATGATCTCGAGGGAGCGGAGTTGATCGGGGCGACGGCCGTCGGGGCGCATGATGGCGGGCAGGCTACCACCGCCGTGCCTCGGCATTCGCTACGGTCGGTCGTCGCGCGCTAGGTCTCGGTCTTCAGCAGCTTCTTCGCCGCATCGCGGACCGCGAACGTATACGTCATCAGCGACGACGCGACCTTGAGCTCGTTCTTGGAGAGCAGCCGCAGCACGCGCAGGATCTGGTCGGTGCCGAGGCGCGGATTCGTGAGCAGCGCACGCCGGATCTCCGGGACCTGCATCCACGAGCCGTTATTGACGATCAGCTCGATCAGCGTGCGCGGCATCGTACCGAGGCGCGCGAGCCGTGAGACCTCGGGTGCGGTGAGCCGTGGATTGCGGAGCAGCGCCTCCCACACGGTCTTGCCGTAGATCCGCTCGAGCGTCATCCGCTCGCTCGGGTCGGGACTGTTCGCCTTCTTGACCTGCTCGACCATCGTCAGGCCGCGCAGGCGCTCGTGCATCGTCAGCGCGAGCTTCTTGCGCTCGGTGCCTTCGGCGCTCGTATCGCCATCGTCCTCGGGCGGCTCGTCGGTGCCGGCGCCCTCGGTGCTGTCGGAGGCTGGGGTCTCGGCAGGTGAGGTGTCGTTGTCGGCGGCGAGCTCGCCGGCCTCGAAGAGGTCGATGCGCTCGGTGGTCTCCGGCGCCTCGAGATCGAGGAGCTCGATGGGAGGAGGCTTCGTCACGGCCGGCAGGGGCGCGCTCACGGGCTGGAGCTCCGCGATCTTGGCCCTCATCTCCGGGCCGAAGCCCACGAGCTCGAGGCCCGCGCCCTTCGCGGGATCGACGAACACGACGCGTGCATGCAGGGTCAGCTCGCCGGTCGCACCGCGGACGCCGAGATCGATCTCGTCGTTGAAGCTAAGCGTGCAACCCGACGCAGCGATCGCGTCAGGGCCCACGAACATGCCGCCCGCGGACAGATCGCGGGCGCAGTTCGCATCGTCGATATTGATGACGACCTTCGGCCGGCTCATCCCGCGCCCATTGTACGCCGACCGGCGTGCTCGCCGCGAGAATCGGCTACTGGGTCAACGTGATGCGCTCGGCGATGGCCGCGCCGGGCGTGTCCGGGTACTCGCGCGCGTACCGGGCCGCCACCTGCTGGCAGGCATCATCGATCGCCTTGCCGCACACGATCCGCAGCTTCAGCCACAGCGCCGCCCGGTGCTCGGGGTAGCGCTTACCGCCGCCGAATCGCTGGAAGTATGCGTCGAGCGTACGGAGCGCATCGCCCGTGCGCCCCATGGCGGGGGACGCCTGCGTGAGCGCCATGCTGTAGAACGCCTGCGACTGGGCAGCGCCGTCCTGTTCGCGGATGATCTGCTGGTACGCGCCGATCGCCGCCGGCCCCGTCTTGCCGACGTCGAGGGCGGGCTCGACCTTCTGGCTCAGGATCAGGCTGCGCAGGTTCATCGGGCCAGGCTCGACCGTCGTTGTCGTCGTCACGGCACTGTCACCGCTTCCGCTACGGGTGTTGGCGGCGGTGCTCGCCGATCCATTGCTGCCCGTGCGCGTATTGGGCGTCCGCGTGTCGGGGACCTGCGAGGTGCGGTTGCGCAGCACGTCGGGCGCGGTGCCCACATCGATCTCGAAGCCGCTGCCGGTCTTCTGCGGATCGTTGGCCGCGATCGTGTCGCCCGGCTCGGTCGCGCCTGCTCCGCCCGTCGCGCCAATCGCACCGTTCACGCCGGCCGGGTTGCGTGCGCCGGTCGCGCCGCTCGGACCGTCGATGCCGCCGACGTCGGCCATCGCGACGAGGCCGCGCTTGCTCTGCCACGCGCTCCCCGCTGCGACGCGAACCTCCTGCTGGTGACGCACGACCTTGACCACACCCTCGGTGACGCGCACGTCGACGTCGCCCGTGCCGTCGCCGTAGTCGACCGTGAAGTGCGTGCCGACGACGATCACGTCGGTGTCGCCCGCGCGCACGATCAGCGGAGCGCGATCGCCGCGCTTGCCGACCTCGAGCTCGACCTTGCCGCGCGTCATCGCGACGAGCACGCCGCCCGCGGGGCGCGTCACGACGAACACCGTCGCCGGATCGCTCTGGATCATCGCATCACCGATGTCGAGCGAGGCGCGCTCGGTCCGCGTGTCGACCTTGATCGGCGCGGCCTCTGCGACGACCGCGCTGGTCTCTGCACGCGTGCCGAGCTGCCAGCCGATCACGCCGGTCACGACCGCCGCCATCGCTGCCATCGCGAAGCCGACGTAGCGCCGCGGCGCATGGGCCGGCCGCACCGCGGCATCCGCCGCACCCGCGACGATCCGACGCTCGATGTTGGTCATCCGCTCGTCGTCGAGCGGCTCGACCGGGACTCGTCCGACCAGCTTCACGGGGACTCCTTGCTGTCGTCGAACGGGATGATGTCTGCGCCACGGGGCTGGAGGAACTCACGGAGCACGGGATCGTTTGCCGCCGCGGTCTCGATCTTCTTGCGCGCACGCCACACGCGCAGCTTCGTCGCGGTCACGGTCGAACCGACGAGCGCTGCGGTCTCGGACAGCGTGCGGCCATCGATCTCGTGCAGCGTGAACGCGAGCCGCGATGCGGCCGACAGCTCGTCGAGCACGGCGTACAGGCGCTTGACGCCATCGCGCGCCATCTGGCGCCGCGCGCCGGGACCGACCTCGATCGCGGGGCCGGCCTCGTCGTCATCGAGCACGTCGGTCTGCACGCGACGACCGCGCTGCGAGAGGTAGCGATAGGCGACGCGCACGGACACGCGATCGACCCACGTCGCGAGGCTCGCCTCCGCGCGCCAGCCGCGCAACGACTGGAACACCTGGAGAAACGCGTCCTGCAGCAGATCGTCCATGTCGCGGTTCGTGCCGAGCACGCGGAACAGGCATGCGTGCACGCGGCTCTTGTGGCGGCGGAACAGCTCGCGCGTGGCTGCCGGCTCGCCGGTGAGACACCGGTCGACGAGCAGCACGTCCTCGACATATGCGGCGGCGGTCACCTGACTAGATAGTGAACGAAGGGCCGGCGGCGGTTACAGGCCTCACGAGAAATCCTCAAGTGACCGACCTTCCTGGCTAATAAAGCACTCGGACCCCCTTTCTGGGAAAGGGGTCGGAGTGCTTTATCGGCGGCGGAGCTCGGCCAGCGGGCCGGGGCAGACATCGGTGAGCTTGCAGCCCGCGCACTCGGCGCCGCTCCACACGCGCTCGTACAGGCTCTGCACCTCGTCGAGCATCTGGCCGTCCTCGGTGACGATGCCGAGCTCGAAGTTGCGGCGACCGGTGCCCTTCGCGCCGAGACCAGCACCGGTCCAGTTCGCACTGCCGAGGTAGAGCAGCGCGCCATCGACGATGACGGCCTTCATGTGGACACGCGGACACCGCGCGAGCTCGAGGCCACCGGCAACCAGGCGCGGGTGCTTCGCGATCTCCTCGCGGAACGGACCCGAGGGCAGCTCCGCGTGCAGGAGGCGCAGCTCCACGCCGCGCGCCGCGAGATCATCGAGCAGCGCGACGATCGAGACGTAGTTGCTGCGCTTCATCGTTCGCCGGCGGCCCGGAGCTGCGCGGCCGTCCTCGACCATCAAGCTCTTCACGTTCGCGGTCGCGATCCACACGCTCGTGTGTGCGCCGAGCACCGCCGCGATCACGCGCTCGTAGTGCGAGCGCCCGCCGATCAGCTCGAGCGAGACGGGCCGCGCCGCCGTCGCAATGTCGAGGGGGGCTCGCTCGTGCGTGTCCGGTGCGTCGGACAGCGAGCTCGATCCGCGCGTCGAGAGGTCGCGCGTTCCCGCGGGAACGTGCGCGCCGACCTCGACGGGTGGCCGGGTGCCTTGCGCGGTTCGTCGGCGCGGCTTTGCGGCGAGTTGCTTCGCGAGCTTCGCGAGCTCGAGAGGCGCAGCGACCTGCGACCGCGAGCCTGGCGCGACGGACGCGGTCGGCGACAAGGAACGGGTGTCCGACGATGCGGACACCGCTGGCGCCGACGAGCGTCGCCGCATCAGAAGCTCATGCCGAGAGCCGGCGCCGCGACGCAGTGGCCGCCATCGACGACGAGCGTGTGACCGGTAACGTAGGCGGCGGCGGGTGAGCGCAGGAACACCGCGGCCGCGGCGATCTCGTCGATGCCGCCGAACCGGCCCGCGGGGATCTGGGCCGTCATCTTCTGCGTCAGCTCTCCGGGTGCGAGGCGCTTCATACCCTCGGTCTCCGCGATCGGACCGGGCGCGATGCCGCAGACGCGGATGCCGAACCGGCCCCACTCGACGGCGAGGTTCTTCGTCATCGCGTCGACGCCGGCCTTGGCGGCCGAGGCGTGGATCTGGAGCGGAGTGCCGTGATAGTGGAGCGTCGCGCTGATGTTGAGGATCAGCGCGGCGCCGGACTTCGAGAGGTGCTCGAACGCGGCGCGCGCGGCGAAGAACGAGCCGTTGAGATCGATGTCGATCACCGTGCGAAACCCGTTCGGGGAGAGTGCGGCCGCGGGCGCGAGGAAGTTGCCGGCGGCGCCGTTGACGAGAGTGTCGAGCTTGCCGAAGCGCTCGACGGTCGCCTTCACGGCGTTCGCGATCGCGTCGGGATCGCGGACGTCCGCGGCGACGCCGAGGATCGTGCGTCCGGTGGCGGCAGACAGCTCCTTCGCCGTGACATCGAGGACGTCCTGCTTGCGCGACACGATGCAGACATCGGCGCCGAGCCGGGCGTAGGCCTGTGCGATCCCGCGACAGATGCCGGTGCCACCGCCGGTGACGAGAGCCACATGTCCGGCGAGGGTGCCGTCACGGAACACATCGAGAGGTCCTGCCATTGCGGCATCATGCCGGAGCCGGCGGGTGCGCGCGAAAAATCCCGGAACCGAACGCCGGGACCGCTGTCTCACGTGCACAACCGAGGCGCCGCTGCAGATGAGTGCGGCGCGCCGCGGTGGCGCAGGGCTCGTGCTTTGCGTCGTAAACCGCCGTATTCGGAGGCTTGCTTCTATGCGTACCAACACCTGGGCGCGCTGGGCCACGTGCGCCCTCGCCGTCATGATCGCGATCCCCGCTGCGACCGCCGACCGGGCCAAGAAGAGCCTCTCGGAGTGCACGTCCTTCGATCAGCAGGACAAGGACGACGAGACCGTCTCGTTCACGATCCAGAGCTCCTGCACGGTGCCGGTCGACTGCTCGATCTCGTGGCGCGTGGTGTGTGCCCCGGACTCGAAGAAGCGCCGCTCGACCCACGCCAAGTCCGCAAAGCTCGCACTGACCGACGTCGGCGCGGGATCGGCCGAGGCGAGCGCCGCGGTCTGCGGCGATGACGCCTGGGCGATCGACTCGGTGAACTGGTCGTGCGAGCCCAACAAGGACTGAGTTTCTCGGGTGTTGTGACCTGCGACACCCCCCGTGGTGCATTTTCAGCACCACGTTAGATCGCCGGGACTGCTCCTGCGTCTGTAATCAACGAGCGACAACAGGAAGGACCGAGAGACGTTCGGCGCGGCACGAAGTAGGTGCCAAGCGCGCGAGGTCCCAGGCGTTCTTCCGTTCGTCGCTCGTCGAGTACACACGTAGTATAAGGACGCAGGACCCAATGGTGGAACGCCAGGACATCGACGCGCTGCTGATCAGCGCCCTCTACGGGGAGCTAACGCCCTCCGAAGAGACGCGTCTGGCGGCGCACCTGGATTCGCATCCAGGGGACCGCACCGCGCTCGCCGACCTGACGCACGCCCGTGGCCTGGTCCGCGAGAGCCGCCTCTTCCAGATTCAGCTCGATCCCCCGCAGTCGGTCTCGACCCTGTTGATGAACGAGGCCCGGCGCTGTGCGCCCAAGCCCGAGGTCAAGGAGGGTTGGTTTGCCCGGTTCGTGCGCTCGTTCGCCGCGCACCCCGCGATGGCGGCGGCCGCGATGCTCGTGGTCATGCTCGGCGTCGCGACGTTCGTGACGCGCAAGAAGGCAGACTTCGCGGACAGCACGGCACCGGCCGGGCCCGAGGTGACGCTGCAGGAGAAGGCGTCGGGCGGCGACTCGCCCGCGATGGCGCCGAGCAACGGCGTGGTGATGGGTGGCATGGCTGCAGGCTCGAGCTCTGCGGTCGCTGACCAGGGATCCGCGGCGGTGGTCGACGGACTCGCGGACGGCTCGCGCGATCAGTATCGCGTCGCGCTCGCCGAGGGCGGCGATCAGCTCGCCGACAAGAAGCAGGCGGAGGCCTCCGACGACCAGGAGAAGCAGCTCGCCCCCAAGGCGAAGCCGGCGACGAAGTCCGGTTCGGACTTCGGCAGTGTCGTCTCCAAGGAGTCGCTCGCGAAGAAGCCGAACCAGGGCATCGAGCTCCGCTCGGCCGTCGAGCCGGCGCCGAAGGACTTCGAGGACGAGGCGACCCGTCGCAAGGGCAGCAAGAACATGGTCGCGTACAGCGACAACGACAATCTCGACAGCAACGTCGATGCGCGGGTCAAGAGCGAGTCGGCACCCGGTGCCGCACCACCGACCACGGGCTCGACGAGCTCGGGCTCCCGGGTTGGCAACGTGAGTGGTGGCGCGGGTGGCACGGGCCGCGGCTACGAGCCGAACGCGCCTACCGACGCGGTGACCGTTGCTCCGACGACTCCGCGCCCGACGACGACGACGTCGAAGGTCCCGTCGGCACCGCGCATTGCCACGCCTGCACCGCCGCCTGCTCCGCCGAAGGCGGATCCGCGCCCGGCCAAGACGGTCGACCGCGCCGCTCCAGCACGCAACGCCGGTCCCGCCGACGAGAAGCCCGCCGATCCGCAGCTCGCCTGGGCGCGCGATCAGCACGCCGCGCTGATCGCTCAGGTCCGCGCCGGAGACTGCAAGAAGGCCGCATCGATCGCGACGACGATCTCGAACCGTGCCCCCGCGTACTACCAGCAGAACGTGGAGACGGATCGCGCGGTCAAGGCCTGCGTCGTCTACATCAACAACGAGCGCGAGCGTGACGCCGAGCAGCGCAACGAGCGTGCGCGTGCGAACCAGAAGCGCAGCGTCAACGAGCCGGCGAAGGCCGCGCCTCCGTCGAAGCCGGCCGCTGCCGACACGACGAAGTAACGCGAGCTAGCGCATCCAGTCGACGAGCGCGCGAGGTGCGCCGCGCAGCTGATCGAGGGATGGAGCCGCGAGCGTCGCGGTCGATTTCGTCGCCCAGAGCACGAGTGGCCCGATGCCCTCGCGATGCAGCCGGAGCAGCGCTGCGGCTGCCTTGGCCGAGTACACACCGTCGAGGCGTGGGCCGTGGAGTGCTACGATCGCGGCCTCGCTGCGGGGCGTCGGCCGGCCGTAGCCGTCGCCGAGCTCCTTGCCATCGACGACGAGCCGCGACACGAGCTCCCGCAAGCCGATTGCAACGCGCGGACCACCGAGCGCTGCGACGCGAGCAAGTGTTCGGTGCGCGAGCTCGGCGATCCGCACGCGCGAGGTCACCGGCCATGGCGTCACGCGCACGCCATGAACGAGTGGCACCGGCCAGCGCCAGACGCCCACCGCGTGTGCGAGGGAGAGGCCAGCGAGCAGTCCTGCGGTCGTACACGTGCTGCCGATCGCGAGGACGATTCGCTTCGGCGGCGGTGCGAGGCCCGCCTCGATCTGCTCGGCGAGCTCGAACGCGGCGTCGAGCGCGCCGAAGGTGCCGACCGTGCTCGCACCGCCGGGCGGCATCATGACCGCATCCTTCTCGCGCCGCGCGATCCGCATCGCGACGAAGGGCATCTCGATGATCGACCGCACCCGGACGATCGGTGTCCCGGACGCGATCATCGCGCCGCAGTTCTCGACCGCCCACTCCGTCATCGGTTGCGGGAACACGATCGTCCCGACGTCGAGCCCCGCGCGCGGTGCGTGGAGGATGGTCGCGATCGCGTGGTTCGAGCCGTAGGCGCCGATCGTCCAGATCCGCCGAGCGCCGCGCTCACGGGCATGACCGAACCAGACCTCGAGGGTCCGGATCTTGTTCCCGCCGTACAGCGGGTGGGAGTCGCCCTCGTTCTTGATCCAGACCGGGCGGCCCGCGATCGACAGCGGTGTCAGCGGCGTTGGCCAGTCGCCCAGCTCGACCCACGGAACTCGGTCCGCGAACCTCGGCAGGTGACGCGCCAGCGCGCGCACGGGTCAGTGCTTCTCGGGCACGAAGTCGGGCGGCAAGCTGCCGCCATCACCGAAGAGGAACGCCTCGCACTGCTCCTTGAGCGTCTCGTGGGCCTTCTTCTGCGTCAGGTCGAGCCGGTACTCGTTGACGATCTTCTTGGAGTGCTCGATCCACTGCTGCCAGGCCTGCGCCGACACCGTGTCGTAGATCCGCTGACCCAGGGCATCGTTGAACGGCTTGTACGGCAGACCGGGCAGGGTCTCTCCGACCTTCATGCACTTGACCATCCGGCTCACGCGCAGCATTCGAGCGCACTTCCCCCGCCAGGGCAAGGCCTGCGTGGTTCCGCGCACATGCACGAGCGAACGAACCTGTGTGCCGGGACCGCTTCGATTACGATGCCAAGATGCGACGGAATCGCCTCGAAGTACTCGTGCTGCTCGTCCTCGCTAGCGCCGGGTGTGGTGACGACACAGGCCTGAGCGACTACTACCCGGACCTGCCTCCGGAGGGCGGCGCCACCGGCGCATCCGCAGGTGAGGTGACCGAGGTCGGTCAGCTCGTCACCGGTCCTGCGCAGAGTGGCCTGGTCGGCGACTTCTACATCAAGAACGACAAGGTCACGTTCATCATCCAGGCGCCGACGCGCGTGATCGGCGTGATCCCGCAGGGCGGCAACATCGTCGACGCCGTGCTCACCGACGGCACGCGCCAGACCGTCGATGATCACTTCGGCGAGCTCAGTCTGTTCTATCGGTTCGGTCGTACGTGCGAGCCCGATCGCGTCGAGATCGTGCGCGACGGAGCGAAGGGCGGCCCCGCCGTGCTCCGCGCCGTCGGCAAGAGCGGCAACAACGACTTCATCAACATCAAGGCGATCGGCGTCCTGCCCGTCTCGCCCGAGGTCGATCCCGACATCGAGGACGGCGTGGGCTGCGCGACGACGTATGTCCTCGAGCCGGGCTCGAACACGCTCGGTGTTCACCACTCGCTGTTCAATCCCGGCCCCGACAAGCTGTCGGGCCCGCTCGGTACACTCGCCGACACCGGCGGTAACACCGAGGGCTGGACGAACGTCCGCGGCTTCCAGCGCGCCGACATCTCCGCCCTGATCTCGCTCTCGAAGCCGGCGCCGATCGACTTCGTGCTGTACCAGGGCCCGGGAGTCGCATACGGCCTGATCCCGCGCCACGAGGTGCCGACGGTCCACACGCAGACCGTGATCGCCGGCGTGTCGATCTTCCTCGACGGAAGCTCGTCGATCCTCGACATCCTCAAGCCAGAGACCTACTTCCTCGCCGTCGACTCCGGCAAGGGCTACCTTCAGTCCTACGATCTGGTTGTCGCGCGCGACGCGGCGGCGATCGACGAGGTGTTCCGCACCGGCAACGGCGAGACGCTGCGGCGCGTCGCGGGCACGGTCAACCTGTCCGGGGGCGGCGCCGCCGAGGGCGCCCGGGTCGGCGTCTACATCGACGGCAACGGCAACGGCCAGATCGACCCGCCCGAGCTCGACGCGAACAACGACGGCGCGCCCGACGACCCGATCGTGTCGTACCTCGATGTCGTCAACGGCAGCTACGAGGGCAACATCCCGACGACTGCAGGCAACCTGCTGCTCCGCGCCGAGGTCAAGAACGTTGGACGCTCCGGCGCGATGCCCGCCGGCGACACCGTCAACTTCACCGTGCCCTCTCCGATCAAGGTCGACTTTCAGATCCTCGACGAGGCGACGAACATGCCGATCCCGGGTCGGCTCGTCGTGTTCGGCGATCACAACGCGTTCCCCGACCAGCGCGTGTTCGAGACCTACGACCGGTTGCCGTTCGTCGTCACGCAGCAGCACGCCCTCCACGGCACGACGACGGACATCGGCGACGGTGTGGATCCCGCACTCTCGCTCCCCGCTGGCGGCACCTACCGGATCTACGCATCGCGCGGCACCGAGTGGTCGGTTGCGTCGCAGCCCGTGACGGCGAGCGGCACGTTGACGTTCCGCCTGCGTCAGGTCAATCCGGCGCCCGGCTATCTCGGCACCGAGTGGCACGTGCACCAGGTCGGCTCGCCCGACTCGAACGTCCTGAGCGACGAGCGCATTCGCTCTGCTGTCTCGGCTGGCATCGAGATGTTCGCGGTCACCGACCACGACTACGTCTCCGATCTCCAGCCGGTCGTCGAGCAGATGGGCGCCGCGAGCATCCTCCGCGTTCTTCCTGGCATCGAGGTCACGCCGTTCGCGTACGGCCACTTCAACGCGTGGCCACTCCAGCCGCAGAACGACTCGCCGAACAAGGGAGCGATCGACTGGGGTCGCGGTCGAGATGGGCTGGCCATGCTGCCGTCCGAGGTGTTCGACGCGATGCGTGGCCGCGGTGCACAGATGGTCCAGGTCAACCACCCGCGCGGCTCGGGCTTCACCGAGTTCCAGGCGGCGTGGTCACGCGCGAACGTCAAGTACGACTACACGAACCGCACGATCTACGGCGACTACCTGGACTCGAGTGTCCCCAACGACTGGCTGCGCCTCCCAGGCGAGTCGCTGTGGAGCGACCAGTTCAACGGGCTCGAGATCTGGAACGGCTTCACGATGGCCGACACCAACGATGACGGTCTGCGCGAGAACAAGTCGCTCGACCAGGTGATGCGCGACTGGCTCTCGATGCTCTCGTTCGGCCTGTTCGTCACGCCGCTTGGCAACAGCGACACGCACGTCACCGTCTCCGACGCGGTCGGCATGCCGCGCACGATGATCCGCGTCGCTGATGACTCGCCGACCGCCTTGTCGAGCGGCAGCGCTGTCGACGCCGCGATCCAGACGCAGACCGGAGCGAACAACACGCCGCGCGACATCGTCGTGACTAACGGCCCGATGATCGACGTCAAGGTCGGCACGGTCGCGGCGCTCGGTCGCGCCTTCCCGATCGCACCGGGCGCGTCGATCACGTTGACGGTCACCCTGACGTCACCGGACTGGGCCGAGTTCGACACGCTCGAGGTCTTCGCGAACACCACGCCGGATCCGGCCGTCGGTGGTGACACCACGCTCACGCCCCTCAAGTGCTGGACCTCGCGCACGCCCGGCACCCTCGACGTCAAGGACCCGTGCGCGGTCGCGCCGATCGTGCCCGAGGCCATGACGGTCTCGCTCGCGAACGTCCCGGGCACCGGCGGCTACCGCCGCTACGAGGCCACGGTCACCGTCACGCTCGATGCGCAGGACATCGTCACGCGCGCGGGGCGCACAGGGACCGACGCGTGGCTCGTGTTCCGCGTCCGCGGTGACCGGGCGATCTTCCCCCTGATGACCGGCGCGGGCGCGGTCGACGTCACGACCCACGCCGCGATCATGAGCGGAGACTTCGCGATGCTCAGAACTGCACTGACGGGCAAGGGGGTCGCCGCGACGGCCCTCACGTCGCCGGTCTTTGTCGACTTCGACGGCGGCGGCTATCGTGCGCCTTTTGCCCCCTAGCGTTCGATAGGGCTCACGTCACACTTCCTGGTCCCCGTGCTATCACAGACGAAGGCATCTCATGGATCTCGCTGAACAGTCGGTCTGGGAGCTGATGAGCCACGGTGGTGGCGCGATGTGGGTGGTGGTCGCGTTCTCGGTGATCGCGCTGGCCGTCGGCATCGAACGATCCATCGCCCAGTGGAAGTTCGTCACTCGCGCCAGGAGCCTCGGAGAGCGCGTCACCCGCTGCCTGCAGCGCGGTGCCGTCGAAGAGGGGCGCTCGGCATGCGAGAAGTCCTCGTCGCCGGTCGCCGACGTCTTTCTGGTTGGCTACGAGCGCCTGGGTCGCGCCAAGCCCGAGCACGTCGTCACGGCGGTGCATCGCGAGCGCCTCCGGGTGAACTCGGATCTTCGCTCCCGCCTGTGGATGCTCGGCACGGTGGGCGCCACCTCTCCGTTCGTCGGTCTGTTCGGCACGGTCGTCGGCATCATGACCGCCATGGACGATCTCGATCCGGAGTCCACCGTGAAGCTCGGTGAGATCTCCGGACCGATCTCCGCCGCCCTGATCGTCACCGCCGCCGGCATTCTCGTCGCCGTCGAGGCCGTCATCCTGTTCAACTTCTTCAGCCAGCGTGCGAACCGCATCGCGATGGAGATGAAGCTCCTGACCGACGAGTTCCTCGAGCTGCTCCTCGAAGCGCCGACCGACAGCCAGCCCAAGAAGGTCGCCAAGAGCGACTCTGACTCCAAGGACAAGGACTCCGACAAGAAGAGGAAGGGCGGCGACGATGGCGATCGGGAAGCAGCCTGATCTCGCCGACGACGACGGCGAGGAAGGCGGAGACGGAATCTTCGCCGAGATCAACATCACCCCGCTGACCGACGTCTTCCTGGTGATGGTGATCATCTTCATGGTCAGCGCGCTGGCCGTGCAGGTCGAGCGCAACGTCGAGAAGAAGCAAGTCACCGAGCAGAAGCAGCAGGAAGACATCGAGAAGCGCTCCGGCATCAAGGTCAACCTCCCGTCGGGCGCGGCCCAGGAGATCGACCCGTCCAAGGCGTCGCTCGTGCTCGTCGTACCGATCAACGGCGACGTTCAGGTCGGCGGCAAGGCGATGAAAGACACCGACCTCGACAACCTGTTCCGCGCCGCGTTCGCGCGCGACAAGCAGACCCAGGTCGTGCTCAAGGCCGACAAGGGCGTCGCGCACGGCAAGGTCGTGAACCTGATGGAGCGCGCGAAGCAGGTCGGCTTGACCCGCCTCGCGATCGGTACCAGCGGCGGCGGCTGATCACGGCCGCCGGATCTCGGTGATTTCAACACGGCGCAATCGCGGTCGGATCCGGTAGATGATCAGGAGCCGGGTTCGCGGAGCGACCAACCGTCGGTGCCCTCGGGATCCGACCGCGGTTCCACGGTCGGGGTGCTGTTCGAGCCCAACCGTGATTCGTTGCAGCTCCTCTTCGAACAAGAGCGGAGCCTTGAGACGATTCGCACGCCACCACGCATCGATCAGCAGGGCTTGCCGCATCGCCTGCGGCATCACCACGACGACGTACGGCACGGCTCAGCGCCGTCGGCGAAGTTCGGCGATCATATCGCGCCAAGGGATGCCCTCGCCGCGGTCGGCTTCAGCATCCCCAGCCGCGATGCTCGCTTCAAGCTCCGGCGTCATCATCAGTTCCCCGTGCTCGTCGAGCTGATATCGCGCGGACGACCGAGCTTCGTCGACGACCACGGTTACTGGGGTCCCCTCGGGCAGATCGACGGCGATGACGCCGTTCTTGACCGTGCCCTTGAGCTTCATCGGTTCCAGAATAGCACGCGACGTCATGCGGTCTCCTGGAGCTTCGCGAGCACGGCAGCCGCGGTGAGGCGGCCGGAGCATCGCAGGATCCTCGGGTGCAGCGGTCCGGATCCGTCCTCGTCGGATGCGCGCTTGTCGTGGACGCACAGCAGTGCGGGGACGTCGGCGAGCGTGTAGCGCGCGAGCTGCGCGGCGAGGTAGTCCGCAGTCGCGAATCCGATCAGCTCGATCGCGATGCGGCGATCGATCATGAAGTCAGGGAACACCAGCTCGTCACCGGCGGCGAGCGGTGGTGGATCGCGATCGATGATGCGCGCCGGTGCGGCCTTCGCGAGGTCGCGCGCGAGCCGCGACGCGATGCTCGGCTTGCTGCGCACCACGACCGGCGGCAGCAGCACCGGTGGCGCGAGGCGAAGGATACTCGGGCCGTAGCCGAAATCGCAGGTCACCGTGAGCACGAACCGGTCGACATCCGCGAGCAGCGGGACGAGGGCCGCGAGGGCGCCGCCGTAGACGCCCGTGTCGTGGAACAGCGACAGCGGGCCGATGATGTCGATCACCGTGGTGTCGGTGACAGGACCACGCGCGACGGCGACGAGGAGGCCGTAGCGCTTCGCGGTGCGGATCAGCTCGTGTGCGTCGCCCCAGACGACGAGCCGGAGCTCGCGAGCGCGGCGCACCGCGCGCTGGACGCGATCGAGGTTCGCGTACGCCGCGAGACGCTGCTCGTCGGGGCGACCGTCCGGGAGGGTGACGGGACGCTCGCTCGCGAGATCGATCCACATCAGCTGCTCGACCTCATCGGGTTCGATGCCGAGCAGATTGCTCGCGGCGGAGAGGCGCTCGGTGCGCTGCTGAACGTCGAGGGCAGGGTGGCCGAGCACGAGGCCACGCACCTTGCGCGCGACGCGGGCCCGCTCGGCTCGGCCGCCGAGGACGCGGCGGAGAGCACCGAGGATCGCGGTGACGCGTGGTGCGCGGATCGACGAGTGTTCGAGCGACTCGAGCAGGATCCGCCACGGCTGGCCGCGCGCGGCTACCACGTGGTCGACGACCGTGGCGATCCACGGGATGTCGGTCGCGTCGTAGAGGCGGATGTCGCGCTGGTCGGGAAGGTCGCGCCCGTCGAGGCTCGCGCGGATCACGGAGCACCCCCGATCGTCGCGAGCACCTGGTCGAACGCCGTGCCCTGTGTCGCGTCTGTGGCGTCGTGCCGGCGCTTCACGTACCCGACCTCCAGGGTCTCCTCGACTGCGAGCTCGTAGATCCGTGCTTGCTTGTTCTCGCGGGGCCGCAGCACGCGACCGATGCGCTGCACGTGGCGCCGCCGGCTCGCGCTGCCGCCGACGACGATCGCGACCTCGGCGTCGGGGACGTCGAGCCCTTCGTCGAGCACCTGCGATGACACGAGGACCGAGATCTCGCCGGACTTGAACCGGGCGAGTGCTCGCGAGCGCTCGGTGCGGTTGATCTCGTGCGTGATCGGCGTGATCAGGAGCTCGCGCGCGATCGCGTAGGTGGTCGCGTTGTCACTCGTGAACACGAGCGTGCGTTCGCCGCGATGGCGAGCGAGGAGCTCGGTCAGTGCGCGACGCTTGCCCGCGGGGTAGGCGATCAGGCTGCGATACGCACGCCACGAGGCGAGCGCTTCGCGTCCCGACTTGGTCTGGCGCGCCGCGCGCACGAACTCGACCCACGAGGTCTCGGGGGCCGAGCGCACAAACGGCGCGTAGACCGAGCTGAACCGCGCGCGGTGGTCGCGATAGCGCTCGCGCTCCTCGCGGGTCAGCACGATCGGGATGGTCTCGAGCGTGTACGGCGAGAGGCCGTCACCGACGAGCTCCTCGGGGCGCTTGGTGTAGATGACGCCACCGACGTGCTGCGCGAGCGGGCGCGGATCCTCCGGAGGTGTGGCGGTCAGGCCGAGGCGAGCGGGGGCAATCAACATCTCGAGGATCTCGGACGCGCACCACGCGCCGACGTGATGCGCCTCGTCGATCACGACAAGGCCGAACCGATCGCCGATCCGCGGAGCCCAGCTCATGGCGCTCGCGTACGTCGCGACCGTGATCGGCAGAACCTGGTGATCGCCGTCGCCGAGCCGGCCGACCGGATGTGGCCAGCATGCTTCGATCGCGCGTGCCCACTGGTCGAGGAGTACGCGCGTCGGCACGAGGATCAGCGTCGCGACAGCGAGCTTCGCGATCGCGGCGAGTGCGACGACTGTCTTTCCCGATCCCGTGGGCAGTGCGATCACGCCGCGATCGTGCGCTGCATGCCAGCGTTCGAGGGCCTCGCGCTGATACCAGCGGAGCACCGGAGTGACCCACTCTCCGTCGAGGCGGGCCGTCCGGGTTTCGACCGAGGCTCGGACACCCGCGTCCGCCAGCCGGCCGATCAGGGCCTCGTGATCCCCCGCGGGAACCCGCCATGCGCGCCGCTCGTCATCCCAGGTAGCTCCTGGAATTCGCCGGGGATCTTCGCCCGTGTGCTCGGCTTCCAGGACCAGTGTTCCGCGATCGAATCGAATCCGCATGCAGGAGTGCACAGCAACTCGCGTACCGATCGCGTGATGTCGCGCTGATGTCGGTGATCCACGCGTCGATGCGTACAACGGATGAACCGTCCAACCAGGAGTCACCCTATGCGCACTGCCATCGCCTTTCTCGCTCTCGCGCTCACCACCTCTGCTTGCGTCGACAACGATGACGAGGAGGGCGGCGGCGGCGGCTCGGGCTCGGGCTCGGGCTCGGGTTCGGGCAGCGGTTCCGGCGGTGGCGGTGGCGGTGGAGGTGGCGGTGGTGGCAGCGTCACGCCGCAGGCCGGTGGCTGGTACTACGACGAGGTCACCCCGGTCTCGAGCAACTGCCCGACGATCGTCAACCAGGCACAGGGCGGTGACTTCGGGATCGATCAGGCCTCGAGCGCGGGCTTCTGGGTCACCCCCAACGACGGCACGGATCCGTTCCCGTGCACGCTGAACGGCACGGCGTTCAGCTGTCCGGAGCGCGCTCAGCAGACGACCGACTATCGGCAGAACGGTGTCGACGCCGTCGTGACGATCCTCGCGACCGCGAGCGGAACGTTCTCGTCGGCGATCCTCGCGTCCGGGCGCCAGAGTGCGAACGTCACCTGCACCGGCAGCCAGTGCGCCACGCTCAGCGGCGGTGCGCTGCCGTGCAACTTCGTCGTCGACTTCGTCATCCGCGCCGACTGACCGCTACTCGGCCGGTGGATCCGCGGCCGCCGCCATGAGGGCTGCGTACGCGCGCTCGCGGCGACGGCGGAGCAGGCCCGAGATGCCGACGAGGTCGGCGGTCACGCCGAACACGAGGTACAGGCCGATGCCGCCAACCATCGCGCTGACCGGTAGCAGGAGCATCGTCAGCAGCGCGTAGGTCCATGGCAGGAACGCAAACGCCAGTGCGATGTGCCCGGCCGCACCGATGGCCATCGACGTCGGGATCATGATCGAGCCGATGCCGCGCATGGCCTCGAGGCGCTCGAGCTCGAGCCGTGCACGTGTGTGCCGACGCTCGATGGCGACGCTCTCGGTCTCGCGATAGGCGCCGCCGCTCGCCGGTCGTCCGCGGGCGAGCTCGATGTCTCGTGTCACGACCGGGAGCGACACGGCGAAGTGGAGCACGCGCTCGATCGCGTGCGCGACGTCTTCGACGGGCAGCGCGTTGTTGTCGAAGAACCTGACCTCGTCGTCAACGAGCTCGAGGCGACACGGATGGCGTGCGAGCAGGAACCGGCGGACGGGTTCGTCGAGCACGGCCCGGATCACATCCGAGGGGGCACCCTCGACGTGGAACTTCGTATCGAACGCGGGATCACCGACCACGACATCGACGCTCTCGCTGGCGGCGACCGGATAGGGGACCGGCTGTGTCTGTTCGGTCACCACGAGAAGGAGTCCGCCAGGCGCCTCCGCGAGCTTCACGGTGATCGTGGTGCCGTACTGACTGATCCGGAACGTGACCTTGGCGTTGTCGCGCGATGCCGTGACGTGATCGATCAGCGTGGGGCTGGTCGGCGAGGGAGCAGGAACGCCGAGGACGCGGGCTGCCTCGAGGAGCCTCGCGGTCGCGCGCTCGAGAAGGAGCTCGGCCTCGCTCTTCATCGGATCAGAGCAGGACGCCACCGGTCGGCAAGCCGGCATCGGCGGGCGGAGCGGTCACGGGCTCGGCTGCACTTCCGCTGGTGCTCCCCGCGCCTGGCTCGACCGGGAGCGCGACGCCGGGCGGTGCCAGCGGGCGCTCGCCCGGCGGCAGCGGTGGGAAGGTCGACTGCGCTGCGCCGGCAGGACCCGCGCGGAGCTGCTCGACGAGCTTGCGCACGTAGAGTGCCCACGCGGCCGCATCGGTCACGTGGCGCGGTCGCTGCGACGCGGCCAGGTCGAACTGCTTCGCAGCCTCGACGAGCGCGTCGGACGCACTGCGCAGCTTCGCGGACGCTCGCCAGTACACGACATCGCCGAGCAGTCGCTCGATCTCGTCACGCGCATCGATCCGATCGTCCTCGACTCTCAGGGAGCGCGCGACGAGCAGCGCCTGCTTCAGCTGGGCCTCGGCATCGTCGATCTTCGTGACCTCGCGGGCCGTCAGCAGTGTGGTCGCGTGATCGCGGAGGACCTGAAAATAGTGCGCGGCGAGCTCCGCCTTGTCCTCGGTCTCGTAGGGATTGCACGGCGCCTCGGGCGGGATCTTGAGCGCCTTCCACTCGGCGCCATCGAGCGAGGTTTCGCCCCACGGCGGGAACGTCCGGCCCTGCTCGACGACGACACGATCGGCCTTGCAGGTGATCAAGTAGCGCTCGCTGTTCACCTTGCCGAGGATCACCATCGCCGCGATGCCGCCGCCGACGACCAGCGTGAGCGCACCGAACAGCATCGCCTTGCGACTGCGAGGCTTGGCGCCACCGTCACCACCGTCATCGTCGTCGCCGTCGGTCGGTGCGCGGCGGCGCTTCGTGGTCGGCTTGTCAGGGATCGGGGGCGCACCGACGGCCGCGCGCAGCTCGTTGTCGCTGGAGGTGGTCGGAACGAGCGGTGGCTCGGCGGCCTGGAGCGGCGACGGCGCCGTCGGTGATGACGGGGGTGCGATCGGGCTTCCCAGGTCGGTCCACGACAGCGAGCCGGATGCATCGGGGCCCGGTGACGACGAGAGCTCGCCAGCGGTGGGCGCCTGATCGCTCGAGCCCTGCGGCGCCGGCATGTCGGTCCATGACAGCGCGGGCTCTGGTGCGGGTGAGACCTCGGCCATCCCGGCGGGTGCGGGCGGTGCGGAAGCGGTCCGGGTGTCCAGAGTGGTCGGACGCTCGGATGCGGGGCTAGCGGCGCGAGTGTTTGGGGTGGTCGGACGCTCGGTGGGCTCGGGCTCGTCGGGCTTGGTTGTCTTCGTCGATGGACGGTCGGACGCCGTGCGTGCGCGGCGCGATTGCTCGACGGGGTCGGGCGGTCCGCGGCGGCGAACCGGCGGTAGATCGGCGAGGGGGAGCGGAGCGAACGGATCGGGGCGCGCGGGCTTGGGCGGGTCGTCGCCCTCGTCGCCGGTGCTCACGGAGCAACCTCGACGCGATTGCGTCCACGCTCCTTTGCTCCGTACAGCGCGACGTCGGCGCGCTCGATGAGATCCGCGGTGGGCTCGCCCATCCGCCACTGCGCGATCCCGACGGAGATTCGCAGGAGCAAAGCGAGGCCATCTCCGACGTCGAACGCGCGCTCGCAGACGCGCTGGCGCATGCGCTCGCCGACCTCCCACGCCCGACCGGCGTCGGCCTTGGGGAGCACGACGAGGAACTCTTCGCCGCCGTAGCGCACGAGGACATCGCCCGTGCGAATCGCGCTACGGAGCCGGCGCGCGACCTCGGCGAGCACGACGTCGCCGACGCCATGGCCGTGCTGGTCGTTGACGGCCTTGAAGTGATCGACGTCGACCATCGCCACCGAGAGCGATCGATCTCGATCGATCGCGGCTTCGACCTCTTGCGGCAGGCGGGCCGTGAGGAACTCGCGGTTGTACGCGCCGGTCAACGGATCGGTGACCGCGACGCGGTGGAGGCGAACGTTCTCGATATCGAGGGCGATCGTCGTCGAGATGAAGCGGACGAGCTCGAGCTGGTTCGCATCGAACGCGTCGATGCGTTCGCTCGTGGCAGTGACGACGCCGACGCGCTCTCCGCGTGCCAGGAGCGGGACGCAGATCATCGACGCGATCGGGGTCTGGTTCGCGGGGAGGATCTGGAACCGCGCGTCCTGCGAGACGTCGCCGATCAGAGCGGGCGTGCCGCGCTCGACGACCCAGCCCGCGACGCCCTCGCCGACGGCAAACGACAGCGTGTGCATCCGCTCGGTGCGGAGGCCGTACGCGGCCTTCGCGAGGAGGCGCTTGCGGTCGGCGTCGAGGAGCATCACCGAGCACGCCTTGGCGTCGATCAGCTGACAGATCAGCTCCGCGATCCTCGAGAGGAGGATGCCCGGATCGAGGTCGGAGCCGATCAGCTTGCCGATCTCGAACAGAGCCGCCGGGAGCTTCTGGAGCGTGTCGGTGTTCATCGGAGGTGGGATCAAACGCCCTGCACGTAGCCGATGAAGGGCAGGTTGCGGAACTGCTGCGAGACGTCGAGGCCGTAGCCGACGACGAACTTGTTCGGGATCGTGAAGCCGAGGTAGTCGATCTTGATCTGGCGCTCGGCGCGGTCGGGCTTGTGGAGCAGCGAGGCGAGCTTGAGGCTCGCCGGGCGGCGGGTGTTGAGGTTCTCCATCAGGTAGTGAACGGTGTGACCGGTGTCGACGATGTCCTCGACGATGATGACGTGCTTGCCCTCGATCGGGCGCGAGAGGTCCTGCGTGATCTGGACGACGCCTGACGAGATGGTCGCGTCTCCATAGGAGGAGATGCCGATGAAGTCCATGTAGATCGGAACGCCGATGTGGCGGACAAGATCCGCGAGAAACATCACGCTGCCCTTGAGGACGCCGAGCACGACGACATCGGCGCTCTTGGCGAGCGGTGCGTAGTCCGCTGTGATCTGCGCACCGATCTCTGCCACCCGCGCTGCGATGGCCTCCGCGGAGATCAGCTCCGCAAAAGGGTCAGGAGAGCGGTTCCACGCGGGCGGCGACGCAGGCATGCCCTGAATGTATCCCAGTCGCGTACCCGGATGAGTGCGCCGCGGCGGGGTGATCACGCTACAATAACCGTGAATGGTCGCAGCGGCCCCGGATCTCGACGCGCAGCTTGGAACTCTGCTGGGTGAAACGACGACGGAGATCGACGTTCCGCGCAAGAACCGCGTGTTCTGCAATCGAAACCTCCGGATGGACACGATCGAGATGATCGGGTTCGACATGGACTACACGCTCGCCCTGTACCACCAGGACAAGCTCGAGCAGCTCTCGATCGAGCTGACGCTCGGCAAGCTGATCGAGAAGCACGGCTACCCGGCGGAGATCCGGAACCTCCAGTACGACCCGCGGTGGGCGATCCGTGGCGTGATGGTCGATCGGCAGCTCGGCAACGTGTTCAAGCTCGACCGGCACAGCCACATCGGGCGGTGCTTTCACGGCTTTCGCGAGCTCACGCAGGACGAGCGGAAGGCGACCTACCGCAACGACAAGATCAACCTCAGCAACGATCGCTGGGAGTGGATCGACACGCTGTTCGGTCTGCCCGAATCCGTGATGTACACGGCGATGGTCAACTGGGCCGACAAGCAGACCGGCACCTGCGACTACAACAAGCTGTTCGGCGACATCCGCACCGCGATCGACGAGGCTCACCGCGACGACACGCTGAAGAGCGTGATCAAGGCCGACTGTGCGTCGTTCATCGTCAAGGACCCGCTCCTCGGCGAGACGCTGCACAAGTTCCGCAGCTCCGGGAAGAAGCTGTTCCTCCTGACCAACTCGCTCTACGACTACACCGCCGTGGTCATGAGCTACCTGCTCGACGGCGAGCGCAAGGCGTATCCGTCGTGGCGCAACTACTTCGACATCGTGATCGTCGGCGGTGCGAAGCCGGCGTTCTTCAACGAGCTGCGCCCGTTCGTGTTGATCGATCAGGCCACTGCGGCCCCCGTCGTCAACGGCCAGTCCGAGGTCAAGAACCTCACCCGCGACAAGATCTACCAGGGCGGCAACGTCGTCGCGTTCGAGCAGATGACCGGGGTCAAGGGCGAGCAGGTCCTCTACATCGGTGACCACATCTACGGCGACATCCTGCGGCTGCGGAAGCAGCACATGTGGCGCACGGCGATGGTGCTCCAGGAGCTCGAGCGCGAGATCTCCGTCGCGGATCGGCTCGAGGCGCAGATCGAGGATCTCGAGCTGCTCGATCGGCGGCACCGAAACCTCGAGTCGGAGATCGACTACCAGACGCTGCGGCTCAAGAAGATGCAGCGCCTCCTCGACGACGAGGGAACGCTCCAGCCGCTGCGCGCACGGCTCGAGGAGGAGCGCAAGGTCACGCGCGCGAGCGTCGATTCGCTGCGCGATCGTGCCGGGTTGATGGAGTCGGAGGTCGACTCGCTCGAGGCGCGGATCGATCGCGCGTACAACTCGCACTGGGGCTCGTGCTTGCGCGAAGGCAACGAGAATTCTCGGTTTGGCGAGCAGGTCAACGACTACGCAGACCTCTACACATCGCGCGTCTCCAACTTCGGTCCGTACTCGCCGATGCGCTACTTCCGCGCACCGCGCCGGCCGATGCCACACGAGGTGTGATTGCGCGCGGTCGTCGTCGCACTGATCTCGTTGATGGGGTGTGGCTTCGAGATCACGGGCGGACTCTTACCCACCGGCGTGGACGGTGCGGCGGGGGACGGTTCTGGTGACGGCCCGAGTGACGCCATGATCGACGCGCCGGTCGTGCTCGGCGCGTGGGGCACCCCGACGCTGGTGCCGCTCATCGGCGGGGGTGGCGGTGATGACGATCCATCGCTCACCGCGGATCGGCTCGAGCTGTACTTCAATCGAGCAGGCGACATCTACGTCGCGCGCCGAAGTGCGGTGACGGACGCGTGGATGCAGCCCGCTCGGGTCACGGAGCTATCCTCCGCGTCGGGCGAGACCACGCCGGAGGTCACGAGCGATGGTCTGACGATCTTCTTCGCGAGCTCGCGAGCAGGAGGACCTGGAAGCGAGGACGTCTGGATGTCCACCCGCGCCTCGCGCTCGGCGCCGTGGGGCACGCCGACGGTGGTCCCGGTCGTGAGCTCGCCACAGGGCGACTCCGCGCCGGCGGTCACCGATGATCTGCTCGCGATGGTGATCACCTCGGCGCGCACCGGAACAATGTTCAACGATGTGTTCACGAGCACGCGCGCAACGGCGACCGCGGCGTGGTCGACACCCGTCGCCCTCAGTACGATCAACACGCCGGGCAACGATTACAGTCCGATCCTCACGCAGGACAAGCTGACTGTTTACCTCGACGCGAATCCCGTCGGCGGCACCTCCGACCTCTACACCGCCGTTCGTGGGAGCACGGCGGCGGAGTTCTCGGCGCCCACGGTGATCACCGAGCTGAGCACGTCGGCCAATGACTCCGATCCCTGGGTCTCAGCCGACGGACGTCACATCTACTTCGTCAGTGATCGAGCCGGCGGGTTCTCGATGTACGAAGCGGCTCGGTGACGGGTCAGGCGAGCGTCGCGCGGAGGAACCAGTTGTTCTTCTCGAACTCGTTGAGCACGCCGCTCAGCAGATCGAACGTCCCGGTGTCGCCGTGCTGTTCGGCAAGCGCGCGCGACTGGCGAACGCCATCGAGGTAGGCGTCGATTCTCTCGGCGAGCGCCTTCACGTGCTCGAGGTCACGCGTGGTCTCGGTCGGATACTCGGGGACCCGCGAGATCTTCGCGACCTGGCGCACGGTGCCGATCGCGTGCCCGCCAAGGGTAACGGCGCGCTCGGCGATCGCATCGTTGTGGATTGCGAGCTGCGTCGCGAACTGCTCGAACAGCGGGTGCAGCGACGGGAACTGCGGCCCACGGATGTTCCAGTGGGCGACCTTGATCTGGCTGTGGAGGTCGAGGCCGTCGGCGAGGCGCTCGTTGAGCGTGCTGGCGACCCCGGCGCGGATGGTCTCGGAGAGATGGCTGGGGGTCTTGTACATACCGTCACTATGCGTCTGCCGAGGTGATAGCTCAAGGCGAGATATCGGATGACTCTGATAAGGCAGAACTATCAGCGCCAGAGTGCGTACAGCAGGTCGACGAACGCGCCGCCGGCGCTGGCGTGGCTGTGCGAGACCGCCATGCTCGAGGATCGCGACGCCATCATCTGGGCGAACTGGGCGTTCGACTGCTCGCGCCGAGCATCGACCTTCATGCGCTCGATCTCCTTCTTCTGCGCCTGCTCGAGGCCGCCGTTCATCACGAACGTGATGATCTTCGGCAGCTCGCCGGGGTCGAAGAAGGCGCCATGCGAGCGGCAGACGTCGATGATCACGCCGGAGCCTGCGCTGAACAGCTTGCGGTTCATCACGGTCACGCACACCGGGCACTTCACGTACATCTTGTTGCCCGGCGGGATGGTCTGCGTCGTCTCGATGGTCGGCAGCATCCCGAGGATCGCCTCGGCGCGGGACTGGGCGCGATCGGTGACGACGCGCTGAACGGCGACGTGATCGAGGAAGATGCCATGACAGGTCGCGCACTCGTCGACCACGATGTCGCCGATCCGTCGCGCGTGTAGCGGGTTCGGACAGCGCGGGCACATCCGCTCGGGATTGACGTCGCTGATCGCGGCGACGTCGAGCCCCGAGCCGCACTCGGGGCAGTGCTTGTGGCCGTGGAATACGCGGGCGAGGCAGCGCGGGCACCCCTTGAGGAGCAAGTGCGCCGCGCAGTGCTCGCAGGACTTCGCCGAGGCGGCGACGCCGGCACCGCAGTTCGGGCACGCGAGCATCCCGGCCTGCGTGTTTGCCTGGAGGGCGACCACCTCGCCGCATCGGCAGCGAAACTTCTGACCGACGTCATGGCCGGTGACGTCGTAGCGGCTGTCGCACGCGGGACACGCGAGGATCATAGGACTCGTAGTCTAGCGGATCGGGACGACCCGCTGCTCCGCGATGTAGTGCGTGCTACGTGCACGGGCCAGGGCCTGCTCGTAGAGCGCGCGCGCCTCGGGGGCGAGCGTGCCGCGCATCCGGGCCTGGTAGAGGCCCTCGTAGTAGTCGTCGGGGTGAACCTCGACGGTGACGCGTACATCGGTCGCGTCGCCCGTGCGGCCGCCGGTCCACGCGCGCGCCATCGCGAGCTTCTCACCGGGCGGGATCCGCGTGTCGGCGCGCTCGTGCCATTTGCCGTCGTAGTAGATGTCGCGGCCGATCCGTAGCTCGGCGGTTGCACCGGGGATCACGGCGCCGGTGCGATCGACGAGCTCGAGCCGCAGCCACGCGGCGGGCGTCGGCGTCGTCGGGAGGTAGTGGCCGGCGCCGGCATTGGTCAGCTCGGCAAGCACGCTGATCGCGCCGCTCTTGCGCCGCGCTTCGGTGGTCAGCGAATAGCCCTGACGGAACGTCGTCGGATCGTGGATGCCGAGGAACGTGTGCTCGCGGTTCGGCATGTGGCAGTGCTGGCACTGCACGCCGCGGCGCATGTAGGGGCCCTCGAGCCACTCCTTGTACGTGTTGAGCAGCGGCTTGCCGTTGACCGCCGTGCGCGGCGGTAGCTGATGACACGGCATGCAGAAGTCACCGCGCTCGTAGAGCTCGAGCGTCCTCAGCGGATAGCCGGGCAGGGGCAAGAGCGACGGCGAGACATTCTGTGGACCGTGGCGCTCCCACGAGCGGACGTGGCAGCCCGCGCACGAGATGCCCTCGCTGCGCAGCGTCTTGTCGGTGCGCTGCTCCGCGAGCGGATCGTGACAGCGCTGGCACGACTCGCCCTCCGCGGCGGGGAGTGCGTAGTCGATCTGCGCGATCAAGCCGGGCGACGCAGCCGCGGCGTGGATCGATCCCTTCCACTCGCGGTGTTGCTTCGCGTGACACCGCGCGCACTGGTTCGCGGACAGCGATGCCTGCGCGGGTGCGAGGTTCGCCGGCGGTGGCCCCTGCGGCGGAACGGGTTGCCCGAACACGACTGCCTCGTCGCCCTTCGCGGGCCACGTCCCGACGACGATCCGCGCTGCGCGATCCGCGGCGATCTCGCCTGCGTCGAGCTGACTGCGATCTCGCCGCGCCGCGCCCGAGCCGAGTGCGAGCACGTGATCCGCGAGCGCCCACAGATCCGCGTCCGCCACGCTGCCTGCGTAGCCCGGCATCGCGGTGCCGCTGAGGCCCGTCGCGATCGACATCGCGATCGCGGTACGCCGCGCGACTTGATCGTCATGCGCGCGCGGGCGGCGTACTGGAAACGCACGCAGATCGTAGGGCGCAGGATTCAACGCCTTCGCGCTCGCTCCATCGCCCGCGCCGCTCGGGCCGTGACACGCGACGCAGCCACGCTCGGTCCACAGCACCGCGCCGCGCTCCGGGTTCGTCGGAGGCGGTATCGAGAGCACGACTCGTGCGCCCGGCGTCGCGACCGGCGCGAACGCCCGGACGATCGCGACGAGCTCGTCGATCTGCGAATCCGTCAGCACACCTGCGAAGCCGGGCATCGAGGTCCCGATCGCGCCGTTGCGCAGGGTCATGCGCAGATCGTCATCGGTGGGCGCGGTCCCGAACGCCGTCGAGCGCCAGTGGAACTCGCCGCTCGTCAGCGCCCGTGGTCGTCCCCAGGTGAACGGCGCGGCAGGGCCTTGGCCATCGCCCGAGGAACCATGGCACGCGACGCAGTAGCGGTCGTAGAGCTGCCAGCCGGCCATCGCCCGGGGCGCGACGCGCGTGGGTCTTCCCCACGCTGCCAGACCGATCGCGACTGCGACGAGGACCACGCGACGCACCGCTAGAACGTGCCGCATCGCGTCGTGTAACGCCAGACTTGGCTGCGCCCCTTGTCGTCGAGACGAGGGCTAGGTATCCACGCTGGATGATCCGCACGAAGGTCCTGGGGCTGGGTAGTTACGTTCCGGACCGAGTGGTCACCAACGAGGAGCTCGCCTACCTCGACGATCAGCACGTGCGGCAGCCGACGATCCAGACCGAGACCAACGACGAGTGGATCCAGAAGCGCACCGGCATCAAGGAGCGGCGCTACGTCCCGAACGACGGGAACTGGGCGACCAGCGACCTCGCACTCCACGCCGCGAAGCGCGCGCTGATCGACGCGAACATCGAGCCGACCGAGATCGACTGCATCATCTTCGGCACGCTGTCGCCCGACTTTCACTTTCCCGGCACGGCGGTGATCCTCCAGAAGAAGCTTGGCATTGCCGAGAAGACCAGCTGCGCGTGCTTCGACATCCGCCAGCAGTGTTCCGGCTTCGTCTACGGCCTGCAGATGGCCGACGCGTTCATTCGCACCGGCATGTACAAGCGCATCCTGCTGATCGGCGCCGAGCTCCACAGCCACTCGCTCGACTTCACGACCCGCGGCCGCGACGTGATGGTGCTGTTCGGTGACGGCGCGGGCGCGATGATCCTCGGGCCGATGGAGTCCGACGATCAGCGCTCGGGCGTGATGTACACGTCCGCGCATGCCGACGGCAACGGCGCGATGGACCTCTACCTCAAGATCTTCGAGATCGCGAAGCGCCCGTACGTCGACTACGACGCGAAGAACCGCGACCAGAACCAGACGATGTATCCGCAGATGGACGGCAAGCGGGTGTTCCTCAACGCGGTGCGCGGCATGGTGATGTCGACACAGGCCGCGCTCGCGAAGACCGGCCTGACCTGGGACGACATCACCTGGTTCGTCCCCCACCAGGCGAACCTCCGGATCAACGAGAAGGTCGTCGAGGTCGCGAAGATCCCGCCCGAGAAGGTCCTCAACACGATCCAGTTCTACGGCAACACGACGGCGGCCACGGTGCCGCTCACGATCGACCACTGGCGCGCCCAGGGCAAAGTGAAGAAGGGCGACCGGATCCTCGCCAGCGTCTTCGGCTCCGGCTTCACCTGGGGCGCCGCGATCTTCACGTTGTAGGACGCGCGCGCATCCGCGTCACGCGACCGACACCAGGCTTCGTGATGTAGATGTGATGCAGTCAGAGCTCGTCGCGAGCTTCGACTGGGAGCGCGTGCAAATCGAGGATCGCCTCGCGAGGTTGGTCGACGGCCGCCTCGTGATTGCCTGGCATGGCCTACTGGCTCAGGGTGAAGCCATGATCGGCCGCTACGCGTGCCCGTGCTGTGGCTTCCTCACGTTGGCGCAGGAGCCACCTGGGACCTACGCGGTGTGCCCCGTGTGCTGGTGGGAAGATGATGATGTCCAGTTTCGAGATCCCAGCTACTCGAGCGGGGCGAACATGGTGAGCCTCCGTCAGGCGCGCGTGAACTTCCTCGCAACAGGCGCTTCGGAGGAGCGGTTCCTCTCGTGCGTACGCGGCCCGACCTTGGAAGAGCAGACGCCCAATGATTAGTGGACCCCCAGAACCCCCCAGAACCCGGCCCGGGGTTGCTTTCCCAGAACCCCAGAACCCGGCCCGGGGTTGCTTTCGTGCGGGGTTGCTTTCGTGCGGGCATCCGAACTCAGGCATCTGGCGCGCCCCTCGTCGACGATGCCGTCACGCTCCCTCGCCGCTATCGTCGCCGCTGCGCACGCCGCGACGACGCATGCGCGTCGGCGCATACGATGCGAGTCGCGGACGTGAACAGCGATATTGGTCAGGCGGTCGTGGCGACAGGGACGCCGGCAAACCGGCGCAGCCAGTAGGTGCCCGGAGGAAACAGCGTGTGAATGCCCGCGAGCCAGTCGGCTCGGGCGATGCGGTACGCGGCGACGAACTCCTTGTTGCGTTGGAGGACCTCGATGCGTAGCCATTTGCTGCGCGACGCG
>JANOPP010000014.1:0-2842 GCA_031421915.1 Myxococcales bacterium
TCGAAAGGCGCGGCCTCAGTCAGACGGAAGTCGCGGCGATCACCGGGATGACGCAGCCCAAGGTGTCGCAAGTGCGGCGGTACAAGCTCCAGAACATCTCGCTCGAGCGCCTGATGCAGGCCCTCGTGTCGCTCGATCAAAGTGTCGAGATAGTGGTGAGGCCTGCCCGGCGCGCACATGCGGCCGGGATCACTGTCGCTGCATAGCAGCCCGTTGGATGCGTCTACCTGCCGCCTTTCGGAACAGTCGGCAGGGGTGAGTCGAGAGGGTCTGATTGGGAGGTCAGGACGCTATGCGGGCATTGGATTCGATTACCGACGAGCAACGCTACTACTGGCGTATAGCGCTCGAACTCAAGCTCCGAAAGTCTCCGGGGGATGCCTTTCAAGACTTCTTCTCAGACGTCATGGGTCGACTCCATGGCGACGATTTTGTCCGCGTGCGTCCGTTCGGCTCACTCGGCGACAAGGGATGTGACGGCTACCTCCTGTCTACTGGGCAGGTCTTTCAGTGCTATGGCGCCGTCGCCGGTGAAGCAAAGCAAGTCTCGACACTCACGGCCAAGCTGACGGGTGACTTCGGGAAGGCACACAAGAATCTCCTAACCGTCTTGAAGGAGTGGCATTTCGTTCATAACTTGCCAGACGGTCTTCCAATTGAAGCGGTCACTGCGCTCCAGGCACTTAAGGGTGCGCACCCGTCACTGTCGTTCGGAGTCATCGGCATCGAGGGTCTTTCCGATCGTGTCTTCCAGTTGAAGCCTCAGCAGATCGAGGCGTTGCTCGGGCCCGTTGTGTCCGACTCCGACGCATCAAACCTGGATGTCGCTGCGCTGCGGCAGCTGATCCAGGGTCTGGCCAAGGAAGCTGACAGCATCGATTTCAACGCGCTGGACCTGCGCCCTGTTCCTCCCGACAAACTGATCTACAACAACTTGCCCAACTTCTGGAGGTTCCTGATCACTGGCGGGTGGAAGAACGCACACCTTGTCGGCGCGTACTTTGATCGCCATCCGGATCCCCTCACTGGCGAGCGAATCGCCAAGCTCTTCAAGGACCGCTACGCGAACCTCAAGGCACAAGACCTGAAAGCAGGGGACATCATGGTTGCGCTGTACGAGTTGGTCACGGGGATTGGCAACGTTGCGCCGCAGAAGCAGGTCGCGGCGCAGGCGCTGCTCGCATTCCTGTTCGAAAACTGTGACATCTTCGAGCGCGATGCTTCGACGGTGATTCCATGATTCTGCCCACGAAGTACCTTCCGCACGATCGGGCGCTCATCAGCGTTGGCGGGGAAATCCTGAAGCATCTCCAGGAGCCGAGGACTGTTTCGGCACTCTGGGATTGCGTGCGAGATGCTCAGCAGAACAAGGACGTAGCCGCGCTGGTTTCCTTCGACTGGTTCGTGCTGGCTCTGAATCTGCTCTATGCAATATCGGCCGTCGAATACAAGGACGGCGTTATCTACGGCGAGCAGTCGCGATGATCCTTTCAATCGAGAGCACCCTCAGCACGTTCAAGCCCGTGACCTTCCGCGAGGGGCTCAACGTGCTCCTGTCCGATCGCGGGACGTATTCAACTGAAAAGCAGACGCGAAACAGCGCGGGCAAGACGAGCCTCATCGAGATCATTCACTTCCTGCTTGGTAGCGACTGTGACAAGGAGTCTTTGTTCAAGCTTGATGAGTTGGTCGATCACACATTCAAGGGCACCTTCAAGGTCGCCAGCGAACTGTTCACCGTCGCTCGCAGCGGGTCCGATCCATCGAAGATCTTTCTGATCAAAGGCGGTGAGGAACGTGCGGACCTCCCGAGGAAGTTGGACAAGGCAAGTGAGCGGTTCTACGTCTCCAACGTGAATTGGCGCATATTCCTTGGGCATGTGATGTTCGCATTGCCTGCGGACGAGCGCGGGACGCTGTTCGACGAGTCCTTTACACCTACGTTCCGTGCGATGTTTCCGTACTTTGCGCGACGGAGGAACTCTGGCGGCTTCATCAGCCCAGAGCGCCAGGCTGAGAAGCAGCAGCGCTGGGACTGGCAAGTCAACCTCTCCTATCTGTTCGGTCTCGATTGGCAGATCCCCTTCGAATTCAACAAGATTCGCGCGCGCGAGAAGACGCTCGAGGAGTTGAAGAAGGCAGTCAAGATCGGCGCACTCGGCTCGGTCATTGGAACGGTTGCTGAACTTCGCCCGCAAGTCACGGTCGCCGAGGCAAAGGCGAACAAGCTTCGTCAGGAGCTCGAGAGCTTCGAGGTGCTGGAGAGCTACAAGTCTCTGGCGAAGCGCGCGGCGCAGAGCAAGACCGAAATGCAGTCCCTGACCCGACAGGGGGTTTCCCTGAACGAGACGCGGGAGCATTTGGAGGAGGCCCTTGCTTCGGAGAAGCCTCCGCAGCGATCGGATATCCAACAGCTCTATGCGGCGGCCGGCATCGAGTTGCCAGGCGTGGCGTTGCGCCGCTTCGAGGACGTCAGTAGCTTCTACGAATCGGTCGTTGCCAACCGCCGGATTCACTTGGAGCACGAGATCGCCGAGGTTCGATCTCGCATTGCCGCTGGGGATGCTGCACTCGGCCGCCTCGACAAGGAACGCAGCGACATACTGAAGACATTACAAGGACGTGGCGCGCTCGATGACTTTCTGAGCATGCAACGCGATCTGGCTGAATGCGATGCGCAGGCGGCAACGCTGCGAGAACGCTACAAGGCGGCAGAAGCGCTGGAGGGTGAATCAACCAAGCTTGACATCGATCGAGCCAACCTCAAGCGTAGGCTTCAAGAGGATCACCAGGCGCGTGAGGCTGTTCTTGACGAGATCCGTGAGGCGGCTGCGCAGCAGGA
>JANOPP010000015.1:0-10059 GCA_031421915.1 Myxococcales bacterium
TCACGCTTCATCAGGGGCCCGGCGCACCGACGGGGCTCTCTCCGACGTACGAGTTCGACGCCGATGACACCCAGGATGCAGCTCGCAAGGAGCTGATGAAGCTGTGGGAGAAGGCGGGCAAGCCGTCGAAGAACACGCTCGCCTATGACGCCGCGCTCGCGACGACGTACGCGAACGTCACGAAGCTCTAGCGCCTAGGCGCGCGCTGCAGTGCCGCGCTTGCGGAGCTCGGCGATCGTCGCGGCATAGTCCTTCGTCGAGTACACGGCGTTGCCGGCGACGACGACGTTGGCGCCGGCCGCGCAGACCTCGGCGACGTTGTCGAGGTTGATGCCGCCGTCGACCTCGATGTCGACCGTGAGACCGCGGTCGTCGATCATCTTGCGGAGCTTCGCGATCTTGACGAGTGCGCTGGGGATGAACTTCTGACCGCCGAAGCCGGGATTGACCGACATCAGGAGGACCTGCGCGACGTCGGCGAGGACGTACTCGATCGACTCGAGTGGCGTGGCCGGGTTGAGCACGACGCACGGCTTCTTGCCGAGGTCCTTGATCTGCCCGAGCGTGCGGTGGAGGTGCGGTGCGGCCTCGACGTGGACGCCGATCAGATCGGCGCCGGCCTTGGCATACGCGGCGACCCAGCGCTCCGCGTCCTCGATCATGAGATGCACGTCGAGGGGGAGGTTGGTCGCGCGCTTGACCGCCTCGATCACGATGGGACCGATCGTCAGGTTGGGGACGAAGTGCCCATCCATGACGTCGACGTGCACGTAGTCGGCACTGCCGATCGCTTTGACTTCATCGGCGAGGCGGCCGAAGTCAGCGGACAGGATGGACGGAGCGATCTTGACCGGCACGCCGCGACGCTAGCACTAGTACCCGCCGAACAGATCTGTCAGGCGGACGTCGAGCGCGGTGGCGACCTTGAACAAGCTCGACACCGACGCCGATGATTCTGCGCGCTCGATCTGCGAGAGAAGCGAGACCGACAGATTCGTGCGCCGCGCCATCTGCTTGAGCGTGAGGCCGCGCGACTTGCGGAGGTCGCGGATCTGGCGGCCGATCGCGGCGTGGAGCTCGTCCTCGCGACGGAGGACGAGGCCCTTCTTCTTGGCGATCCGCGCGATCACGTCGCGGAACTCGGCCGGCGTGAACGGCTTGTGGATGTACGCGGAGACCTCGTGCTGGATCGACGCAGACGCGGTCTCGAGCGACGGGTAGCCGGTGAGGATGATGACCGCGATGTCGTCATCGACCGACCGGATCTGCGCGAGCAGATCGAGACCGGACAGCTTGGGCATCATGAGATCGAGCACGACCAGGTGAAACACCTCGTCGCGGATGCGTTCGACCGCGAGCGACGGATCGCCCAGCGTCGTGACCTCGAAGCCCTCGGCCTGCAGGAAGTCCTGCAGGTACTCGCGGATGTCCTGGTCGTCATCGACGACAAGGACCGATAGCTTGGACGCCGTCTTCAGAGGTACTGCTCCCGCCACGACCACAGACCCGACCATACCGCCCTCCAAAAAAAAAAAGCTCCGCGGAGGCCCCCCGAAGTGAGAAGCCTCCGCGGTTCGTCGGGGCGACAGGATTTGAACCTGCGACCCCTTGGTCCCGAACCAAGTGCGCTACCAGGCTGCGCTACGCCCCGAACGACGAACGACGGTTAGTTATCGCGCCGGGAGCGATCTGTCAACCCTGGTCACCGCCGCACAACCGGGAGCGCGATGTGCAGTCCAAGCTCCCCGAAGGCACCCAGATCGTCGACGATTCCGACCCGGGCGAACGGCGTGACGCCGACGAACGCCCAGACCCCGATCGAGCCACCGAGCCGCGGATGGGCGAGGTCGCCGAGCTCGAGGATCGGGCCGACCGAGGCGCCGACCATCCGGCCCAGGAGGCGGGTGCCGATCATCGCGTCGAGCCACATCCGGCCGCCGGACCGCTCGGTCCACAACGTGGCGCCGAACGCTCCTCCGAGGACACCGAGAGAATCGCGTTCGCGGACCCGGAGAATCGCGGCGTGGCCCCCGACGGTCGAGTCCCATTCGCCCTCGATCCGGCTCGCGGCCCCCGTCGGTCCGAGCCACAGGTAGATCCCGTCCAGATCCCAGCTCGGACGGAACGCGGTGGCCGGGACGCGGGGCGGTTCGGAGCGTTCGGGAGGGTCCGGAATCGTCGCTGTCGGAGTCGGACGCGAGGGGTCGGCGGCCGCCGGAGTTGTGACACCGAGGAAACACGCCAACATGGACGTGAGTCCCCCTGGGGAGAGCATCCCCCGGGTCGATCGTCCTGGAACCTGACGTCGTGAGCGCATCCGTGTACAATCACTGTCTAAACGACGCGCGCGTGGGGCGGGCTCGTTGTTTGCTTGAATCGCTTCCTCTGTCTTGAGGATCGAACCCAGCAAACCGCCGCTGACCACGCCAACTGTTCCTGGCGAGATGTCGAACTTGGCCATCCAGCGCACCGCCTCTGTAGGGGCAACGGGGATGCTTCCGCCCGGCATGGACCCGGATTATGCGCTGGTCCGGCAGCTTCCGCTGTTCGAAGGCGTCGGTAACGAAGACCTGATCGCAGCGATGCAGCAGGGCGGGATCCGGATCCGCCGGCTCGAGCGCGACATGTTCGTGCTCGACCCGATCGGCCTGGCTGGCGGCGCCGCCTCTCCGGTGATCTACGTCGCCGAGGGCCAGGTCGCCGCTGCCGTGTTCATGGAGAACGAGCTCCACGACCGCCGCAACCAGCAGCTCGCCCACGAGGCCGCGAGCAAGGACGAGCGGGAGGCCGAATCGCTCATCAAGCCGCCGCCGCTCGCGCGCGTCGCGCTCAAGAACGTCGCGCTGTTCATGGAGCACGACCTGTTCAACTCGGGCGCCCTGTCGGCCGCTCGCGGCCAGCCGATCGCGTTCTACACCTCGGCGCCGTCGTCGCTGCTCCAGCTCGAGCACCGCTGGATCGCCGAGCTCGCGGCTCGCTATCCGGTGTTCGAGACGCGCGTGCGGCGCGCGCTGTCGATCTCGCGCGAGCGGCTCGCGTGGGTGTCGGGCGTGAAGCAGGAGCTCCTCGACTTCTTCGTCCGCCAGGGCATCTCGGTCTCCGGCGAGATGGTGCGTGTCCGCCAGCTCGATCTCTGCATCGACTGCAAGCTGTGCGAGGAGGCGTGCGAGGAACGCTATGGCGCCCGTCGCCTGACGCTCGGTGGCTACCAGATCGGGATGCTCGACTTCATCTACACGTGCCGCACGTGTACCGATCAGCGCTGCATCGATCCGTGTGCGTACGACTCGATCAAGTACGACGAGACCAAGCGCGAGGTCGTGATCAACGAGTCGACGTGTACTGGCTGCACCGCGTGCGCGCAGGCGTGTCCCTACGGTGCGATCGACATGATCGAGATCGAGTCCGACGCGCCGACGTTCAAGAAAGACTTCAAGGCGCGCCTCGAGAAGAAGGGGATGCTGTCGTTCGGACCGGGCACGCCGCGCGTCGCGCGCGCACGGCGGATCGCGAACAAGTGCGATCACTGCATCGCGTACGGCGATCAGGCCTGCGTGTCCGCGTGCCCGACCGGCTCGCTGATCGAGGTCGATGCGTACGACCTGTTCCGCGAGCGCTCGCCGAAGATGGCCCAGCTCGCCAAGACCGGCTACGACGCGGACCTGACCAAGAAGGACCGCAAGGAGGTCCTGCCGGTCACGCCGTTCACCGAGGGCGTCGCGGTGCGCTCCGGCGGGCTCGCGAAGCTCAAGCGCGGCCGCTATGCACCGCTGCTGCTGTGGATGATCGGCATCTTCGCGTTCCTCGTCGCACTCGGCGAGGCGCTGTTGCGCGAGTACGCGCCGGAGATGTCGTACTTGTTCTCGCAGATCCAGGCGAACCCCGAGTTCGCCGATCTTCCGATCGGGCTTCTCCTCGAGAAAGTCGACTTCAACCCGGGCGATCAGCTGTCGACGTACTGCGGCCTCGTCGGTACCGGGCTCATGGTGATCGCCGCGATCTATCCGATCTTCCGGCGCATGAGCATGTTCCGGTGGCTGGCCTCGAACACGATGTGGTTCGACTTCCACATCATGGCCGGCATCGTCGGTCCGATGTTCATCTGCCTGCACTCGGTCATGCGCCTCGACTCGTGGGTGTCGGCCGCGTTCTGGAGCATGGCGATCGTCGTGATCAGCGGCTTCCTCGGCCGCTACCTGTACACGCTGGTGCCGTCGCTCTCGAGCGGCGCCGAGCTCGAGGAGCTCGATCACGAGCGCGCGTTCCAGCGCCTCCGTCCGACGCTGACCGTGCCGATCGCCGAGATCGATCGCGAGCTCGCAGAACGCCGCGCGGACGCAGAGCGCGTCGCCCGCACGCCGAGCGTCCTCTACGCGCTGCTCTGGCTGCTGTGGCAGGACGCCATCCGCACGTTCCTCAACTTCTTGCTGGCGGTGGCGTTCGGGACGGTGCTGGCACTGCTGAACGTGCCGCTGCTCCTCGCGACCCTGGTGGCGACCGTCATCGCGCCCCTGCTGCCGGCGTGGGACATCCGCGGCATCGCGCGCCGGCACCGGCTCAAGGCGCTCGGTGTGACGGACGCCCGGCTGCGACGGGATCTGTCGCGACGCGCCGCTCGGATGATCGTGATCGCACGGCGTCAAGTTGTCGCACCCAAGGCGCAGCTGCTCCTCAACTCGTGGAAGAAGGTCCACGTTCCGTTCACGGTGATCCTCACCGGCTTCTCCGTCGCCCACATCTATTTATCGTGGTCCCGTGCAGCCTGGTAACCGGGTAAGCTCGTCGGGAATGAAGTTGATCGCGTGCGCGATCGCGGTGCTCGTGGTGATGTTCGCCCGGTCCCCCGCGCAAGCCGACGACTTCTTCTCGAGCTCGCCGGGCCCGCTCGCGTCGAGCCACGCCGCGCTCGACAACCAGAACCAGTGCAACGACTGCCACGTCGACGGCTCGAACGCCGTCTCGGATCAGAAGTGCCTGAGCTGCCATGACCACAAGGACCTCGGCGCGCGCATCGCCGCCGGCAAGGGCTTCCACGCGACCTCGAGCGTGAAGAGCAAGTCGTGCAAGACCTGCCACATCGACCACAAGGGGCGCGGGTTCGACATCATGGGCTGGAAGTCGCAGGCCGGTGGTGAGAAGGGCTTCAACCACGACCTCACCGGCTGGAAGCTCAACGGCAAGCACGCGTCGACCGAGTGCACCGAGTGCCACAAGACCAAGAACAAGGCCGGCCTGCGCACGTACATGGGCACCGACACGCTGTGCGGCTCGTCGGGTTGCCACGCGACGGACCAGCCGCACAAGTTCGAGCGCAAGGACATGCTGCGCTGCGAGCGCTGTCACACCGAGAGCGTGTGGAAGCCCGAGAAGCGCGTCCTCCAGTTCAACCACGACGACCGCAAGGACGCGGGCATGCCGATCCTCGGCTCGCACCGCGACGTCTCGTGCTCCAAGTGCCATCCCAAGACCGTGTTCAACATGCCGGCCGCGGATCCCGACAACTGCGGCAATAGCGGATGTCACCAGAGCGTCCACGACGGCCACCTGTTCGGTTCTCGCGAGTGCGAGTGGTGTCACTCACCGACGCTGAAGTCGTTCAAGCAGAAGTACGCGACGGACATGCCGTTCTTCGATCACTCCGAGCGGACGCGGTTTGATCTCGGCGCGCACAACAAGCTCAAGTGCTACGACTGCCACACCAAGGCACTCGGCAACGCCAAGCCGGTGGGCTCGTGCGAGAAGTGCCACGCCAAGGACAATCGCCACGGCGATCGGTTCAGCGCGTTCGGCGGCAACCCGCCGCAGTGCAACGTGTGTCACCCGACGACGAAGTGGAAGCCGACCGCGTTCAACCACACCTCGCGCACGGGCTTCAAGCTCGAGGCGAAGCACGAAGAGGCGAACTGTCGCGCGTGCCACCGCGGCAAAGGGCCCGCAGACTTCGAGAACTTGCAGGCGCTGGTCAAGGGCAAGCAGGTCGACTGCATGGGGTGCCACGAGCACAAGAACACGCACGACCGGAAGTTCAATAACGGACAGTGCTTCGGAACCAGTGGTTGTCACGTCACGGCTGGCAACCCCAACACGCAGACCACCCAGATGGTGAAGCTCTATCACGGGCCCAACTCCAAGTTCCCGCTGGTCAAGGGCCACAAGGACGTCCCGTGCGCCGAGTGCCACACGGGCCGCAAGAAGAACAAGACGACGTTCGAGCCCATCCCCTCGAGCTGCAGCGCGAACGCGAAGTGCCACGAGGACTCGCTACACAAGGGAACGCTCAGCGAGAAGTGCGAGGCCTGTCATTCTCCCGGTATCTGGGACGCGCTGCGCTTCGATCACAACGAGCCGTTCCCGCAGCCGAGCAAGAGCGAGCTCGATGCGTATCCCCTCAAGGGCGCGCACAAGGACAACAAGTGCGAGGCGTGTCACCCCACGCGCGAGTACGTCGAGGCGAACACCAGGTGTGCCGACGCGGGCTGCCACGAGGATGACGACGCGCACAAGGGGCGCCTCGGCAAGGAGTGCGAGAAGTGCCACGTCGAGACGGGTGACAACATCTTCAACCACAACACGATGTCGAAGTTCCGGATCGACGGTGGTCACCTTCAGGTGCGGTGCGCCGACTGCCATCCGTCGGTGACGTTCAAGCCGCGGCCGGCCGATTGCTTCGGCTGCCACCCCGAGCCCGCGGTGCACAAGGGCCAGTACGGCACCACGTGCGAGCAGTGCCACTCGACGCGGACGTGGGAGGACATCAAGCCGCTCCACGACGTCGGTGACTTCGCGCTCAAGGGCGCGCACAACAACGTCGCGTGCGAGCGCTGCCACCGCGACAACCGCCCACTCGCCGGCTCCGGCAACCTGTGCATCAACTGCCACCGTCAGGATGACGTCCACTCGAATGGCCTGTCGCCGCGCTGCGGTGAGTGCCACACGCAGTGGTCGTTCGCACCCGCGCGGTTCGATCACAGCCGCGTCGGCTGCAACCTGACCGGCGTGCACCGTACGATCGCGTGCTTCGACTGTCACCGGAACGGCAACTTCTCGGTCATCGCGCCGACCTGCCGTAGCTGTCACCTCGACGATGCGCTGCGGCGCGCGACGGTAGGTAACCCGACGGACATGAATGGCCACGCGGGCCAGACGAACTGCTCTCCGTGCCACAACCCGAACTCGTGGTCCGTCGGCGCGGGGACGGGCATGGGCATCGGCCGGGAGTCCGTGTGTCGCTGACGCGGACGCTCGCCCTGGTGCTGATCGGCGCGGTGTTCGCGCCGCCTGCGGCCTTCGCCAAGGGCGAGGACGACGAAGAAGAAGAGGCGTCGCCCGACGAGGAGGAGGGCGCGGACGAGGGTTCCGGCGACGAGGAACCCGCCGACGAGGAGCCAACCGCCGACGAGCCGAAGAAGAAGAAGAAGTCCGAGAAGGCCGAGCCGTTCGTCAAGCAGAACCTTAGCGGCCACGACCTCGGCACTTCGAAGAAGGAGAACCTGTTCGAGAAGGACCGGTTCTTCGTCGACAAGGTCGACTCCGACAAGACCGAGAAGACCACGCTGATCCAGGGCAGCCTGCAATCGAGCACACTGTTCTTCACCGAGTCCGGCGGCACGTACAAGGAGGGCGTAGACAGCGGCCCCAACGACTCGAAGTTCAACCGGATGTACACCGAGCTGCGGCTCCAGACCGACTTCCGCCATATCAAAGGCAGCCGGTGGGAGGCACGCGCCGACGTTCGTGCCCGCGTCATCAACTCTCCCGACCAAAACCTGACCGGGCAGTGTCTCGACAACGGCACCCGGATCCCGTGCTCGGTCGATCCGACCCGCGTCCAGGGCGGCTTCAACGGTTCCAACGAGTACGACATCCGCGAGCTGTGGCTGTTCCGCAGCGGCAAGCGCAGCGACATCTTCTTCGGCCGTCAGTTCATCGCTGACCTCGGCGCCGTCAAGTTCGACGGCCTGCGCATCGACTATGCGAGCTCGCGCCAGGTCACGTTCATCGGCTTTGCCGGTCTCTATCCGCTCCGCGGCTCGCGCTCGATCACGACCGACTACCAGCGGCTCAAGGCCGACGACGGCTCCGACGCCGGGCGGCTCGTCGGCGCCGGTGGTTTCGGTGGCGCCTATCGCACGGACAACGCGTATGGCGCGGTCGGTGGCGCGTTCCTCTACCCGTTCTCTTCGGAGCAGCCGCGCGTGTTCGTCACGTCGACCGGCTACCTGCGCAACGGCGCGACGCTCGACCTCTATCACTTCGCGCTCGTCGATCTCTACGGCTCGCAGGGTGCGGGCCTGACCAACCTCTCGCTGGGCGCCAACTACAAGCCGGGGCCGCGGCTGCGAATCACCGCCAATATCAACCGCGTCGACGTGGACACGCTCGCCGTCCAGGCCAACGCGTTCCTTGCCGACCCGGTGCTCACGATGCCGCCGGTCGTGCAGAACGAGACCTACTTCCGCCGCCTCGCGACCAACGTCGGACGCGTCGGTGTGTCGGCGGGCCTCGGCCGGTTCCAGCGGTTCGAGGTGTCCCTCCAGGCGGCGTATCGTTACCGGCCCGGTGTGGCGATCCCGAACGGCGACGGCACGATCGCGCCCGGCACCATCAACCTCCAGGGCAACAAGGGCGTCGAACTGTTCGCGCAGATCATCGACCGGCGCTCGATCAAGGATCTGCGCCTCGGCGTCGACCTCTCGCGCTCGTTCGGGGTCGGCGAGGTTGCGTTCAACCGCAGCGAGATCCTCGCAGTGCGCGTATTCGGGGGACGCGAGCTCAAGAATGGCCACGGCGAGTGGGAAGCCGATGTCGCATACACCACGACCAAGGACTCCGCGTCGGGCATCGATTGTAACGGAAACATCGTCTACACGTGCTACGGCGCGTCGGAGGGCGCGATCCTGCAAGCCGGTTTCAACCTCTACTACCGCTACAACACCGACTGGTTTCTCCTCGGAAGCCTGGGCGTGTCGCGGCAGACGCTGCTCTACAATGGTCGCGTCATGCAGCCGCCGATTCAGGATCCCGCCGTGATCGGTGTGATGGGCTTCTTCCGCGCGGCCTACCGCTTCTAGCGGCGTGCGGACGTCGCCTCCCCCCTCGGTGTGCTGTGCGACCATCGTGGGATCGCTCGACTGCGGAACACCCCCGGTCCTGTGCGGTGACCTCGTGTGCGACGCTGCGGAAGTCTGTCTCGGTGACTGCCCCTAGAGCGTCCGGCCCGGAATCGTCGTCGGCTCGGGCGCTGCGTTTCGCATCTTCGTGCTCGCCTCGTAGGCGAACTTGCGCGAGCGGTTCATGTGACCGAGCGGGCGGTACTCCGGTGCGGAGTTCCACGGGTTGAACGACAGCTCGTTGCAGCTCGCCTCGACCGCGTCGACGGCCGGCGTATCGAGCGCCGTGCGTGGAATCGTCAGGCGCGCGACCTGGATCAAGGGCGACGTCCACACCGACGTGCCGTCCTCGACCGACTGGGCGACCGGGTCGAGCTGCTTCTGCACGAACACGTCGAAGCACACGGTGCCGGCAGCGAGTTGCGGCTTGAGGTCCGCGCGCAGGTAGCTGTCGCCGGTGGTCGTCGTCGCGGCCGGGGTGCCGGCACACGGCTTCGCCGAGTACTTCACGGCGATCGAGCCGTGCTTGTGCGCGTTCGCCGCCCAGTACGTCGTGGTGCGAACGCTGTCGGGCTTGTTGAGGAGCACCTTCGCGACGCGCACCGCGACGCGCGGATGCGTCAGCAGGTAGTGCGCGGTCGCCGCCGTGCCGCGGTCCTGGGACTTCGTCAGCTCCATGAACTCGTTCGCGTTCGCGACGACGTTCGCCGGGATGTTCACCATCAGCATGTCCTGCGTGATCGCGGCCTGTGACTCGTCGAGGATCTTCGGTCCGCCGACGCCCATCAGCTTGATCGCGAGGCCCTGAATCGCGGAGCCCGAGTCGGCCCCCATCGTCAGCGTGCCGTTCGAGAACCGCACCCACGCCGGGAACGAGCGCGGCTGCGCGAACACCGGGCCGACGGCGACCTCCGCCGGGCCTGGCAGCACCGCGAAGTCGCCGACCACG
>JANOPP010000016.1:0-26013 GCA_031421915.1 Myxococcales bacterium
ACGACGAGGAGCGCACGTTCCGCGAGATCGGCGACCAGTATCACCTGTCGCGCGAGCGCATCCGTCAGATCCAGAACTCCGCGCTCGACAAGCTGAAGCGCGCTCTCGAGCGCGAGCACCGCGGCCACGTCGAGATGTAACTGACCCCGGCCGCGCGGGCGGGTGATAGGTTCGCGGGATGACCCGGTGGCTCTTCGCCCTGCCCGTGTGCCTCGCGTCGTCCGTGGCTGTTGCGGACGTCGCCACCTCCGATCCATTCGACTCGCCGCGCCCGGCGAACCGAGCGCCGCCCGCGAAAGCGCCCACGTACACGGGCCTTGGCGCGGAGAGCCTGTCGCCCGAGGAGATCACGAAGTACGCGGCCCCCTCGCTCGCGCCCGACGTCTCGCGCCGGATCCAGGCCATGCTCGATGTGCGTGGCGCCGGTAGCGGCGTGATCACCGCCAGGGGCGAGCGCATGTTCTTCTCGTCGGCGGTGACGGGCTTGCCGCAGGTGTGGCGTCAGGACGGCCCGCTGAAGTTCCCGATCCAGCTCACCGGTGGCGAGGATCGGACGGGGGTGGTTGGCATGGCGCCGAACGACTCGTTCCTCGTGGTCAGCCGCGATGTCGGCGGCCAGGAGAACCCGGGCATCTACCTGATGAAGCCCGACGGCGGCAAGCTCGAGGTCATCCAGCACACGCCGAAGGTCCAGACGTCGCTCCAGTTCATCACCGATGACTCGAAGACGCTCTACTTCAAGGCGAACGACATCGACGCGGCGTCGTACGCGATCTACCGGTTCGACGTCGCGACCCGGAAGCGCGAGCTCGTGTTCGATGCGCCGGGCCTGTGGTTCATCGCCGATCATCGCGGTGACAGCTGGCTCCTCACCAAGCAGCTCGGCAACGCGCAGGTCGAGGTGTACTCGTACGAGGTCGCCACGAAGAAGCTGACACCGCTGCTCGGGCAGAACGAGAGCGAGGAGTACGACGTGGCGTTCGGTGCGAAGCCGGGCCAGATCCTGGTGCGCACGAACAAGCTCGGCGACTTTCAGCGGCTGTACAGCCTCGAGGGCGGCACGCTGACGGCAATCACGCCCGACATCAAGTTCGACGTCGAGAGCTACACGATCGACCACCCCCGTACGCGCATCTACTACCGGGTCAACGAGAACGGCTATCAGAAGCTGTTCGCGATCGACGCGAAGACGCAGAAGCCGCTCGCACTCCCCAGGCTGCCGGATGCGGAGAACGTCCACCTCGCAGGGGTCTCGCACAACGGCCGCTTCGTGCAGCTCTCGATCGACGGCTCGACGCTGCCACAGACGAGCGTGACCTACGACTGGCAGACGCGGAAGGCGTCGACGTGGCGCGTGCCGATGACGCCCGAGATCGATACCCGAACGTTCGCGAAGGCAACGCTCGAGTACTTCCCGGCGCGCGACGGCACCCAGATCCCGATGTTCGTGCGACGGCCGGCGCAGTGCAAAGGCGCCGGACCGTGCCCGGTCGTCGTCGACTTCCACGGCGGCCCCGAGGGGCAATCGCTCGCGGGGTTCTCGCCCTATGCCCAGCTGTTCGTCGATGCCGGCTTCGTGTTCGTGCAGCCCAACGTCCGCGGCTCGTCGGGCTACGGCAAGACCTGGCTCCACGCCGATGACGGCCCGAAGCGGCTCACCGTGGTCACCGACATCGAGGACGCGGCGAAGCACATCCGCGCGAGCTGGGGACGCGACGGGCGCGCGCCAACGATCGGCGTGTCGGGCGGAAGCTACGGCGGGTACTCGGTGCTGATGGCGATGACGTACTTCGCAGGCGCCTACGACGCTGGCGTGCAGAACGTCGGCATCTCGAACCTCTACACGTTCCTGATGAACACCGCCCCGTACCGCCGGATCTTGCGGATCAGCGAGTACGGCGACCCGGTCAAGGACAAGGATGCGCTCGTCAAGCTGTCACCGATCACGCACGTCGCGAAGATCAAGGCGCCGCTCCTCTCGATCCAGGGCGTCAACGACCCGCGTGTCCCCGTCGGCGAGGCCGTGCAGATCTACGCCGAGCTGGAGCGACGGAAGATTCCGGGCGGCCTGATCCTGTTTGCCGACGAGGGTCACGGCGCGAGCAAGCGCTCGAACCGCGTCCTGCAGATCGGCCACACGATCGCATTCTTCGAGAAGCACCTCGCCGCGCGGTAATTAGCTGCGGCCAAGCAGGAACCGCACGAGCGCCTCGGCCTTGGGCACGAACGTCGCGAGCTCGACATGCTCGGTGCTCGTGTGGAACCCGGCACCGCGCGGACCGAGCCCGTCGATCGCGGGAACGCCGAGCGGGGCGACCGTGTTGGCATCCGAGCCGCCACCGAGGAGCGGCGCCTCGCCATCGCCGAGCCCGCACGCGCGAGCGCACGCGGCGTACTCGTCGCGCAGCGCGGCCGAGGCAGGGGTCCGCTCGAGCGGGAGGCGGTTCGCGCCCCCCGAGACCTCGATCCGAACGCCCGGTGACGCCGCACCGATGACATCGGCGGCCGTGCGGAGCGCGGCGACCAGGCTCTCGGCATCCGCGACCGTCTCGTAGCGCAGGTCGAGCATGCACTCGGCCTTCTCGGGAACGGTGTTCTTCGACGTCCCGCCGGTGAACTGGCCCACGTTGACCGTGACACCGCGGGCGTAGTCGGTGAGCTGCTGTGCAGCGTCGACGAACTTTGCGAGCGTCCAGATCGCGTTCGCCCCGTCCTTGTGGTTGTTGCCGGCGTGCGCGGCCTTGCCGTGTGCGGTGACCGTCATCGCGCCGACACCCTTGCGGCGCGTGATGATCATGTCGTTCGCGCGCCCGGACTCGAACACGAGCGCGCACGCGGCACCGCGCGCGAGGTCCCGGAGCAGCGGCGCCGACGTCGGCGAGCCGACCTCTTCGTCGGACACGGAAATGGCGATGATCGGGAGGCTCGCGAGCGCACCGACGGCGTCGAGCGCCGCGAGTGCCGTGCGGATCACGGCGAGGCCGCCCTTCATATCGAGCGCGCCCGGACCGACCGCCCTGCCGGCGCCGTCCTCGCGCCAGCCCTCGAAGTGGCCAGGGGGAAACACCGTGTCGTGGTGACCGACCAGGAGAATCGCGTTCGTCGCAGCGGCCGGCGTGCGCCACACGAGGTGCTCGCCGAAACCCTCGGCCGGTGTCGCAGTGAAGGAGAGCGACGGCAGCGCGAACGCCTCGCGCAGGAGGGCACCGACCCGGTTCACTCCGTCGATGTTCGCCGTGTAGCTGTTGATCTCGACCCAGCTGCGGGTCAGCGAGATCATCTCGTCGGCGTGTGCGCGAACGAACGCGAGGGCTCGGTCGAGTGACGCAGAGTGTTTTCCCATCGGCTAGGGCATGGCATACCAAGGCCTACGATGGCAAAGCGATTCAAGGCAGCAATCATCGGCGGCAGCGGATACGGCGGCGCGGAGATGGCGCGACGCCTCCTGATGCACCCGGACGTCGAGCTCGTGCGCGTGGCATCGATCGATCACGTGGGCCAGCCCCTCGGCGCCGTGCACCCGAACCTCGATGGCGCGACCGACCTCCTGTTCGAGGATCTCTCCCCGACCGAGGCCGTGAAGGGCTGCGATATCGCCCTCCTCGCCCTGCCCCACAAGGTCACCGCGGCCAAGGTGCCCGAGCTGATCGCCGCAGGCGTCAAGATCATCGACATGTCGGGCGACTTCCGGCTGCGCGATGCGGCGACGTACGAGCAGTTCTACGGCGCGAAGCACCCGCACCCCGAGTTGCTCGGCACGTTCGTCTACGGCCTCCCCGAGCTGAACCGCGCCGAGATCAAGAAGGCGAAGTACGTCGCCTCGCCAGGATGTTTTGCGACGACGATCGAGCTCGCACTCCTGCCGCTCGCGCGCGCGGGCATGCTCGACAGCGCCGTCATCCACGTCACCGGCATCACCGGCTCGTCGGGGTCGGGCATCGCACCACAGGCCGGCACGCATCACCCGAGTCGCGCCGGCAACCTCAAGACGTACAAGCCGCTCGAGCACCAGCACGTGCCCGAGATCGAGCAGACGCTCGCCGACGCCGGCGCCAAGAACGCCGAGCTACGGTTCGTACCGGTGTCGGCGCCGCTGACGCGCGGCATCTTCGCGACGTGCTTCCTCGAGCTACCGGCAGAGATCGACAGCAAGAAGCTCGCGTCGCTGTTCGACGAAACCTACGCGCACGAGCCGTTCGCGCGGCGCCCGAAGTCACGGCTCCCCGAGGTCGTCGCGGTCGCCGGCTCGAACTACGTCGAGGTCGGCTTCGCCGTCGGCGGCATCGCGCACGGCCGCCGCACGGTCACGTGCTTCTCGGCGATCGACAATCTGATCAAGGGCGGCGCTGGCCAGGCGATCCAGAACATGAACCTCGTGCTCGGCTGCGACGAGAAGGCCTCGCTGGAAGACGTCGGGAACTGGCCGTGACCATCGTCGTCAAGATCGGCGGAGAGGTCATCGGCTCGGGCGAGGCTGCGCTGCTCGCCGCGGATCTCCGCATCCTGATCGATGGTGGCGCACGCGTCGCGATCGTCCATGGCGGCGGGCCACAGGCCACCGCGCTGCAGAAGCAGCTAGGCCTTCCGACCAAGCAGGTCGCAGGCCGGCGCGTCACCGACGCGGCGACGCTCGACGTGATGAAGATGGTCCTCGCGGGCAAGCTCAACGTCGACCTGTGCGCGACCCTGACGGCAGCCGGTGTGTCAGCGGTCGGCCTCCACGGGGCCTCAGCCCAGGTCGTGCGCGCCACGCGGCGCCCCCCGAAGGTCTACGCGGGCGCCGGCGACGAGCCCGTCGACATGGGCTTCGTCGGCGACGTCACGGGCTTCAACCTCGCGCTCCTCGAGACGCTGTGGGCCGCGGGGTACGTCCCGGTGATCGCTTGTCTCGGCGCCGATGCCTCCGGCGGTGTGTTCAACATCAACGCGGACATGGTCGGCAACCAGCTCGCCGCAGCGCTGAAGGCCGACCGGCTGTTCCTCGTGACCTCCGCACCCGGCGTCCTGCGCGACATCAACGATCCGTCCTCGCGGCTCCCCAGGCTGACGCAGGCCGATGCCCGCGCGGCGATCGCCGACGGCACGGTGACCGGCGGCATGATCCCCAAGCTCGAGGAGGCGATGGCCGTGATCGACCAGGGCGTCGGCGCGATCCACATCCTCGGCATGCTCGGCGCCGGCGATCTCGTGCGCGCGGTGCGCGAACCGGGCTCCGTCGGCACGACGCTCGTCAGGTCCTAAGGTCCTAGGGACGGTTCGAACTTACGATACTTACCTCTCCTACTCGCGCGAAATCACTCAGCGTCCCAGGGACGGTTCGAACCTGCACGAAGCCGACGCAACCACATCGCGACGGCTCGATAGACGAAGGATGTCGCGCACCGCTCGGTACAACACTCCCGGCTCCACCTATCACATCATCTCGCGGTTCGTAGATCATCGTTGGTTCTTCTCGAGTCACGAAGAGCGAGCGACCTACCTGCGAATGCTCGGCCACGCGCTCGGCAACTCGGACTGGAAGTGCCTGGCCTTTGCTCTCATGAGCAACCACATCCACATCGCGGCGGTAGCGGGGCAGCTGCCCATGTCGTCGTGGACCAAAGCGGCGAATGCACCATTCGCCTGGTGGATGAACAAACGCCACGGACGCATCGGCCCCGTGTTCGCCGACCGCAGCAAGGACTACGGAACGATCGCGCGCAACGAGGGGCGCCTTCTTGCGTACATCCACAACAATCCAGTTCGAGCCGGCGTCGTGACGCACGCCCGTCATAGCGACTGGACCTCTCATCGAGCGATCGCTGGCCTGGCAGTTGCTCCACCTTGGCTGCACGCCGACGAGGCCCTGAAGCGAGCAGGCTTCGACAACGGCAAGGCATTCGACCGGTGGGTCGACCGCACGCCAGGTGAATCGTACGACGTAGAGCTCGAGGAGCATCGCCGCACCCTTCGCAAACGCGGGAGCATCGAGCTCGGCACTCCAACCACTGACGGCGATGTGACGATGATTCCATTGCTGTCGAGGCGATTCGCACACGTCCGACTCGATCCGAGATGGCTCGTGCAGATTGTTTCGGATGTCACCGGCGTGCCGAAGGTCGAGTTGTGCTCGCGCCGTCGCAATCCGCCGCTGTGCACCGCTCGCCGTATCGCGGCCAAGGCTGGTCAGCGCCTCGGGTTGACGCCTACGGAAATCGCCGGCGCGCTTGGAGTGAGCGAGGCCGCCGTTCGCAAACAGTGCCGCCGCGATCTGGGTGAAACACCGGCAAAGCTGCTCGACGCCGTAGTCGACCAGTGCCAGTTAGTGATGCAGAGACTGGCGGTGTAGGTTCGAACCGTCCCTGCTGTCCCCAGGGATGTCGGGCGGTTGCGCGAAGTAAGTATCGTAAGTTCGAACCGTCCCCAGTCAGGTAGGTAGCCGACATGGTTGTTACGTCAGCGGCGCGCCCGTCGCCGCTTCGGCTGCCTCGCGCGTCACGGTGGGCGCGAGCTCGATGATCTTGAAGCCGTGACCGGTGGGTTCGAAGACGCCGAGCTCGGTGATCACGAGGGAGACGACGCGCGCCGCGGTCAGCGGATAGTCGCAGCGCTGGACGAGCTTGTGCTCACCCTTCTTCGTCACGTGCTGCATCATCGCGATCAGCCGACGGCAGCCCGAGGCGAGATCCATCGCGCCGCCGATGCCCATCACCTTGCCGTTCGGGATCGCCCAGTTCGCGAGATCGCCGCCGGCCGAGACCTGCATCGCACCCATGATGGCGACGTCGACATGGCCACCGCGGATCATCGCGAACGAGAACGCCGAGTCGAACGTCGAGCCACCAGGCAGGACCGTGACGGTCTGCTTGCCGGCGTTGATGAGGTTCGGATCCTCGTCGCCCTCGTACGGGAACGGCCCGGTGCCGAGCAGGCCGTTCTCCGAGTGAAGCCACGCGTGACCCTCGGGGAGGTAGTCGGCGACCTGCGTGGGCAGGCCGATTCCGAGGTTGACGATCGAGCCTGCGGGAATCTCCCGCGCCGCACGGCGAGCCATGTCTTCGGTCGAGTAGGTCATGACACCTCGGGGAGCAGCTTCGCGGTCAGCACCGGTTGCGCGCGCAGCGCAGCGGCGAAGGGATCGAAATCGTCGACGATCAGCTTGAACTCGGCATCGCCGGTACCGAGCACGAGGACGTTCTTGTTGCGGCCGAAGGCCGTGCGACCGAGGGCCTTGATCGACGCGAGCGGCACTTCGCGTCGGTGGCTCTTGTTCATCAGCCACAGCATCAACCCGACGAGTGGCGCGAGCCAGAACACCCAGAGGACGACGGGCTGGAACACGAGGCGCTCGCTCGTCAACCAGACGCGCCCGGTCGTCAGGCTGAGCCCGCGGAGGGAGCCCGCGGGGGTGACGCGGACGTGTTGCTCGCCGGCATGGAGCTCGAACGGAGGCGTCGGATTCGCCATCAGCCGCGCTTCCGGACCGTGCGGAACTCGAACGCGTTCTCGTGTTCGGGCACGTGCACGATGCGGTGGACGAAGATGCCCGGGAGGTGAACGTCATCGGGATCGATGGCGCCGTTCGCGACGAGCTGATCGCACTCGACGATGGCGAGCTTCGCGGCAGTCGCGGCGACCGGGTTGAAGTTGCGCGCGGTGCGCCAGAACCGGAGGTTACCGAACCGATCGGCGACCTGGGCGCGGACGAGCGCGACGTCTCCGGGCAGTGCGCGCTCGAGGATGTAGCGCCGACCGTCGATCTCCTTGGTCTCCTTGCCGTCCTCGACGACCGTGCCAACGCCCGTGGGCGTGTAGAACGCCGGGATGCCGGCGCCCGCGGCGCGCATGCGCTCGGCGAGGGTCCCCTGCGGCGTGACCTCGACCTCGACCTCACCCGACGCCATGCGCGTGTGGAGGTCGTCGTTGCCGCCGATGTAGCTGCAGATCACCTTGCGGATGATGCCGTGGCGCAGCCACTGCGCGAGCCCCTTCCCCAAGTTGCCGGCGTTGTTCGAGACCAGCGTCAGGTCGCGAACACCGCGCTCGAGCACGCCCTTGATCAGCTCCTCGGGATTGCCCGAGAGGCCGAACCCACCGACGAGGATCGTCATCCCGTCCTTGAGCGGTGCGAGCGCCTCCGCGATCGAGCCGAGCACCTTGTCGTTGTGACGACCGATCATGGAGCACCTCCGAATGCGCTGATCGCAGCCTCTCCGAACGAGCGAATGCCACGCACGAGCTCCTCCTCCGTGATGCACAGGGGCGGCGCGAAGATCGCCGTCCCGCGCTTGCCGTCGACGTGCAGCGAGAGCTTGCGGGTCGCGAGCTCGGCGCCGAGCTTGGACCACTGCGCCGGCGTCGCCTGCGGCGCGAGAGCCGCGAGCAGGCCAAGGCCCCGGACGTGCGCCGGCACGGCGAGCTTCGCGGCGACGGCGTCGAGCTCGCGCAGCAGCACGGGACCGAGGCGCGCGCTGTTCGCATAGAGCTGCTCGTCATCGTAGAGCTTCATCGTCTCGAGCGCGGCCGCGCAGGCGGTCGGGTGCGCGTAGTAGGTGAGGCCACAGGCGAGGACGTTCGCATCGAAGTGCTTCGCGACGCGCTCGTGGACGATCACGGCACCGATCGTCGCATAGCCGGACGCGAGGCCCTTCGCGATCGTGATCATGTCAGGCACGACGTTCCAGTGCTGAAAGCCGAACGGCTTACCGATCCGGCCAAAGCCGGTCAGCACTTCGTCAGCGACGAGCAGCGCTCCGTCGGCATCGCACGCAGCACGTACGGTCGGCCAGTAGTCGGGCGGCGGGACCCACGCCCCGTTCGCACCCGGCACTGGCTCGAGGAACACGGCGGCGGTCGTGCGCGCCCCCTCCTGCTGCATCGTCCGCTCGATCTCCCGGCCGTAGTTGCGATCGCAGACCGGGCCGCGATTGCCCGAGGCGCAGCGCTCGCACTCGCAGTCGTGAACGTGGACGACGCCGGGAATCAGCGGCTCGAGCGGTGCGCGGCGCCAGTCGCCGGTCAGAGCGAGCGCGCCCATCGAGGCGCCGTGATAGCTGCGGTAGCGGCTGATCATCTTGTGGCGGCTCGTGACGAGCCGCGCGATCTTGATCGCGTTCTCGTTCGCCTCGGCGCCGCCGAGCGTGAAGAACACCTTGGAGAAGCCCGGCCCGGCCATCGCGAGCAGGCGCTGCGCGAGCTCGACCTTCGCCGGGAACACGGCGTTGGGTGCAGACAGGCACAGCTGATCTGCCTGGCGCTTGATCGCATCGACGATCCGCTGGCGACCATGACCCGCGTTGACCTGGTAGCTGAGCGCGCCGAGATCGAGCCAGCGCCCACCGTCGGACGTGGTGAACCACGCGCCCTCCCCGCCCGTCAGCTCGAGCGGCTTCGCCGCGTTCTGCGCGGTCCAGGTGAAGAAGAACGGATATTCGCTCATAGGTACCAACGCTCGGCGGCGACGTTGTGGATGAATCCCTGCTGCGCCCACAGCTCGCCCGAGTCGAGGTTCATCGCGACCGCACCGCAGGTCGCCGCACCGTGCGGAGACTCGGGGGTCGACATGTTGGTGCAGATGCTGCGCGGCCAGCCATCGACGGAGCCGAGGCGCCGCCACGCATCGTCGAGGTCCCGGATCTGCGCCTGTGCGAGATCAGCCTCGAGGAGCTTCATGCGGTCATGTGTGGTGCTCGTCGCCGGCACCTTGGACAGCGCCGCGATCTCGGCGTCGACGCAGTGGTTCGTGTGGCAATACGTACGGCCGCCGGCGAACACCATCTTCCGCCGCGTCCCGGAGGTCTCGATCGCGAAGGAGGTCGCGCGATCGGCGACGAAGTAGTGATGCCCCGAGCCGATCGGACTTCCAGCGATCACCTCGCGAGCGGCCACCGCGTCTCTCTCGTGGAGCGCGCGACGCACCATCGCGGGCCACACGACACCGAGGGTCGCGTCGGTGGAGAACAGGTTATTGATCGCGATGCCGACGTGCGCCGAGTTCATGCCGGCCATGCCGAGACATCCTGTGACAGTGAGCAGCGTCGCCGCAGGACCGGCGGGGGACTCGGGGACGCGAAGCACCATCACGTACGGGATCGCGGTCGCGTGCATGTCCCAGGTCTGCGCGAGGATCCGGCCCGTCGGCGTTTCGGCCCAGATCACGCTGCAGCCATCGCCGCCGAGGCCCTCGTCGTTGGCGCCCTTGCCGGCGTGCGCCGCGCTGGGAGCATCACGGGTCGGTGCTGGCTTCCACTGCGACGGATCTGGATCGAGATCGCGGAGATCCGTGTAGTGGTTGGCGACGACGATCTCCTCGGGCGTCACATTCGCGCCCTCGGCAATCCCGAGCAGCTCGCTGTAGAGGCCCTGGTGATACGCCTCGAGGATCGGGAGGTGGGCACGCGCGGCGTCGAGCACCTCCCCGGCGATCTTGAAGCCGCCGACCTTCGTGCACAGGTAGACGCGGATCGCGGAGAGCGCCTTGATCTCGGTGCGGAAGCTCTCGCCATGGATGCGACCCCAATCGCGTGGCGGCTTGCCGGATGGCAGCTCGAGGATCCTCATGGCTTGCCGAGCGCGTCCAGCTGAGAACAGTTGCCCGGGCCCATGGCGACATCGGCCGCTGCGCGGATCATCGCGATCGCGCCCGCATGCTTCTTCACGGCGGCGGTCCAGATCGGACCGACGTCCTTGTCGCCCGCCGTCTGCCAGCCCCACAGCTTGAGGGCCTCGCGCTGCTTCTCCTTCGGCAGCGTCGGGATCCGGCAGTAGTCCTTCATGGCCGTGACCAGGGCCTGGGTCGGCGGCGGTGGCGGTGGCGCTGCCGGCTCGGACTTCTTCTGGCAGGCCACGACCAGGGTGAGGAGCAGTGCGGCCAGCTTCATCGCCACGTCATACCTCACGGAGCGCGCTGCCGAGAGCTGCCGCGGCAGCCTCGATCTGGTCGAGCGCGGGAATGATCCCGAGCTTGCCGCGCGGGAACCGACGCACGCGGAGACCGCGATCGTCGAGAGCCTCGGCGAGCGCGGGAGCCTTCGCGCCCGCATCGATCACACGGTAAGCGCCTAGCCCGGCCGACGTGACGCCGGCGAGCGCGTGGTCGAGCGCAGCAGACGCCCCGGCGATGTCGAGACGACGCGCTGCGCGGAGCTGGTGATGCTGACGGACCAGCGAGAGCTCGTCGCCATCCCAGGTCGAGACCAGCGTCAACGGCGTCGCGATGAACCACTTCGAGGACGTGTGCAGGTAGCCGGTCTGACCGCCGCCCCACCACGCGAGTACGTCGGGAACGAGGCCCGCCGCCATCGACAGGAACGCGCCGCGACCGCTGCGATACGTGTGCGTGGTGGTCTCCACCGCGATCAACGGGAGCTCGAGCTCGGTCCGCAGCGCGGCGAGCGCGGTCAAGAAGTCCGCCGGCAACACGAGGCCGGTGCGCTCCTGCACGAGCTCGTAGACGAAGCCGAGGACATTGTGCGTGCCACCGGCGGCATCGACGGCCGCCCGCAGAGACGCGATCGTCGCCGCGGTTCCGGCAATCGCCGGATGCGGAACGCGCGGCCATGCGAAGTGACCCGGCCCACCCTGGTGGACATCGGGATCCGACAGCGAGCGACACGTCGCGGCCGTGTGACCGTAGTAGCCACCCGCAAGACCGATCGCGACCTGGCCGGTCTTGCGGGTCACGCGGATCAACCGCAGCGCCTTGTCGATCGACTCGTCGCGCGACGACGTCAGGTAAATGTGCGGCAACTCGGGCACGAGCGCACCGAGCCACTCGAGCGCGCGCACTGCGCCCGGAGTGACGTAGTTCATCAGCGTCAGCTTGTTGATCGCCGGGCCATAGAGCAGACCGCGATCCTCGTGGGAGCGCAGCGTTGGCGGGCCGCTCGCGAACGGCTTGGTCAGACCCGACGCGAGATCGAACGCGATGTCGTCATCGTCGACGGTCGCGGCCTCGCGCCGGCGCAGCACGTCCTGCTTGACGACCGGATCCGGCGTGATCGCGCCGAGCGGGATCCGGTAGTAGATCGCCTGCCCCTCCGGGTCCTCGTACTGGCCGGTCAAGATCGACACGACGTGCGCACCGAAGACGCGATTGAGGTGCGTCATCTGCGCCGTGCGACCGACGCGGTTGCGGCCAGTCACGTAGCGATAGCGCGGCGACCCATCGGGATTCCGGCGCGCGTGCGCGTCGCGGAGCTGGAGCTCCTTGAGCTTGCGACCGACGCCGGACGACTGATAGCTCGGCGCGACGGTGATCGACAGCGAGTACATCGTGTTGTGCTTGCCGAGCATCGGATCGTCGTCGGGACCCTCGACGTCACGCGACTGCTCGAGCGGGGAGCCGATCGCGAACGCGACGAGCTGCTTGCCGCCTCCGCTCGGGGCCGGGGCCTCACCGACGATCAGCAAGCCTTCGGCGTCCTCGATCGCGGCGCGGATCTCCGCCGGTGGGGTCCGGCGCGCCGGTTCGTAGACCTGGTACTCGATGTCGAGGATCGCAGGGAGGTGCGTCATCGCCTCGGCGAGCGGCACCACGCGGTACTCGATGTCGGGGAGCGCGACCGGCGCGTTGCCACCCGCCGTCGGGAGATCCTCCCACTCCGGTGGCTTCTTGCCGTCGTGAGCGTCGAGCCACGACAGGGAGCGACGGATCGTCTCGAACAGCATGTCGATCTCGCGCGCGAGGAAGCTGTCGGACAGTCGGTAGCGCGCGGTTCGCGTGCCCGCGCCGAACACGATGGCCCCACGCCAGAACCGCTGCCCGAGGAACGCATCGAGCATCGCGGGCGTCGGCAGATCGAATGCGAACGCATAGCCGGACGCGCGCGGTGCACCGACGAGGTGCGGATACGCGCGCGCGATCTGGGCGAGCCGCGGCTGCACGAGCTTCTCGAGGCGCTCGGCGTTGTGGCTCGTCGAGACCATGTCGGCGTGGATGCGACCGCGCACGAGGGAGGCGTTGTGCGCGCTCGCCGGCTCGGGATCCGAGAACCGCGACATCACGACGCCGACCTGCGCGCGCTTCGCGAACGTCACAGCATCCGGGTAGTCGGGCTGGCCACGCGAGTTGAGCAGGCGGAACTTCGAATGCCACGCGAATGGTCCACCGAGGCCGAACCCGACCTGGACCTCGTCGAACACGAGGAACGTCTGGTGATGACGCGTGAGCAGACGTAGCGCGCGGAAGAACCGCTCGGTCGCGTAGCGATCGCCGCCCTCGGACTGCATCGGCTCGACGATCACGCAGGTGTACGCGCCGGTCGTCAGCGCCGCGTGGACCGCCGCGAGCGACGCGACCTCGGCCGCGAGCAAGGGATCATCCTTTGCATCGCCGAACCGCTCGATCAGCTCGTCGATGCCGCCGGTCGCTGCCGCGGCATAGAAGCCGCTCGGTGCCGCCGGCTCCTCGCCGGGCCCAACATGGAGCGGGCCGGATTCATTCCGGCCCGCGGGGAGGCTCCACACCGGGAACGGCGCGAACTGGGTCTCGTAGCCTTTGATCTCGAACGGCGCACGCTTGGCCGGCGAGTGCGTCGCGTGCAGCGCGAGCAGCGTGCGGCCATGGAAGCTGCCCTCGAACGCGAGGATCTTGGTCGCCTCCTTGCGCGAGCTGTTGATCTTGCACAAGGCCATCGCCTTCTCGTTCGCCTCGGCACCCGACGCAACGAAGGTCACGTGTGGCAAGCCCGGCACGAGCTGGCGCAGCGTCGACGCGTACTCGGCGGCGGCCCAGGTCTCCGCGACGGCCGTGTCCTCGTTCGCGACGAGCGTGTCGCCGAACTCGCCCTCGGTGTACGCGCGAACCACGGGATCCTCGGCGAAGCCACCGACCACGGTCGCGGTCTGGCTCATACCGTCGATCACCGCGAGCGGTTCGGCGTCGATCGACACCATCCACGGACCGGCGGAGCGCAGGTGATCGAACACCGGTGGCTTCTTCTCCTTGGGCACGCGATCGCCGGCGTAGAACCGCGCGAGCAGCGCCTCGCTCTGCGGCAGGCGACCTCCGAGCGGGCGCTGGATGTGCATCGGACGCGGATTGTCGACGAGCTCGCGCGCCGCCTCCGTGTCCTCCTCCTGTGTGTGCTGGCCCTCGAGCCGCTCGAGATCCATCGGCGGCAGATGCGCCGCGAGGTGCGGGTGAGCGGTGACCGGACCGATCGGGTTCTCGAGGACGGCCACCGGGACCATCACGTTGCGATGGGCCCACGCACCGGCGGGGCGATAGTTGCCGCTCGCACCGACGCCACCGAACGGCAGCTTCGGACTTGCGAGGTTCGTCGAGCGGTTGCGATTGAGGATGCCCGAGCGCGTGCGTGCGAAGAACTGCTCGAAGCGCGCGGTCGATCCGGTGAACACCGCGTTCGCGAAGCCGTACCGGCTCGCCTCGATCACGGCGATCGCCTCGTCGTCCGAGTCGATCACCTCGACGCACAGATCGGGACCGAACACCTCGACGTCGGTGTAGCCGGGGACGTGATGCACGCCGTCGGGGAGCCGGTGCAGCGAGGCACTGCGGTAGTAGCCACCCGGCTGCTTGCTACCGGGGACGACCGGCTCGGCGCCGGCCTTCTTCGCGGTCTCGATCGCATGCTCGAGCTTGGTCAGCGCGCCGTGCGTGGCGAGCGGGCCGGCGAACACCGTCGGATCCTCGGGGTTGCCGAACTTGAGCGCGCGCGCTGCCGTGGCGAGCCCTTCGATGAAGCGGTCCGCGATCTTGCGGTGCACGAGCACGCGCTCGGTGCCGGTGCAGCGCTGCCCCGCGGACAGGTACGCACCGACCGTGACCTCGTGGACCGCCTGGCGGAGCGCCGCGTCGTCGAGCACGACGCAGATGTTCTTGCCACCCATCTCGAGAGCGACGAGGAGCTCGGGGCGATCGAGCGAACCCTCGAGGATCCGGCGACCGACGGCCCAGCTCCCGGTGAAGCACAGGCCACGGATCGGCGGCGCCTCGACCATCGCAGCGCCGACCTCGCCAGCACCGACGACGACATTGAGCACGCCGGGCGGCAGCCCCGCCGCGAGCGCAGCCTCGGCATAGCGCTGTCCGCACAGCGGCGTGATGTCGCTCGGCTTGATCACGACCGTGTTGCCGGCGAGCAGCGCGGGCACGACGTGTGCGTGGCAGAGATGGAGCGGATAGTTGAACGGCCCGATCACGCCGACGACGCCGAGCGCCTGGAAGCGCAGCGTCTCGCCAGCAGCGACCTGCCCCGCCTTCACGTCGTTCGCGATCGCCGTCTTCACGAGATCGAAGCGATTGATCAGTGTCTGGATCTCGAGCTTGGCCTCGCTGCGGATCTTGCCGGTCTCGATGACGATCGCATCGGCGAGTTGTTCGGCGCGTGCGGCGATCTGCTGCTTGAACTTCTCGAGATGTGAGGCGCGCCGCGCGGGGGTCAGCGCCATCCACGCGGGCTGTGCGCTCGCGGCCGCGGCCGCTGCGTCACCGACTGCGCCAACCGTGTAGCCGGTCTCGAACACGACGGCCCCATCGGCCGCTGGGTTCCGCGAGACGAGCGCCTTGCCGGAAGGCGCCACGAACGCGCCTCCAATGAAGTTACCGAGCGGCTGCACCGGCGGAGTACACCGCCCGGAGATCACCGGGTCAAGGCCAGGAAGCTCCCCACCCCGGTCAGCCGCCCCTCCCCACCTGGGTCAGCGAGCGCCGTCGCCACGGCCACGGCCCTCCTATCCTCACGGTGACCTACCGGAAACCCCTGAAATCCTGAAGTCTTGAGCGTGCTACACCGCCGTGTGATGCCTTCGCTCGTCTTCCTTGCCGGCCCGATCGCCGGGAGACGATTCAAGCTCGGCGAGGGCGAGTACGTGATCGGCCGGCAGTCCGACTGCCAGGTCTTCGTCCCGGACATGCGGGTCTCTCGCAAGCACGCCCGGCTGCGGCGCGACGGCGAGCTGTGGACGCTCGAGGATCTCGGATCGAACAACGGCACGTACGTCAACGGCGTGCGGGTCAAGCACTCGACGAACCTCCGCCACGACGACGAGATCTCGATCGCGAACAACCGGATCCGCGTCGAGGCGCGCGAGCTGACGCCCGAGCCCAGACCGCCGGGTGGGAACGTCACGATCGTCGACGTCGGTGAGATGCCGCTGCTCCGCGGACGCGAGGACCGCGGCTCCGGCTCGCGACTCCCCCTCGTCAGCTCGGGAATGATCAGCGTTACTGACCAGCGCGCCGTTCGCCTGATCGAGCGCAAGCTCGACGCACTCACCGAGGTGCTCCACGCGACCGCGTCGTCGGACACCGGCGAGGCGCTGCTCCAGAAGGTCGTCGAGGCGCTGCTCCAGCTGTTCCCACAGGCGGACGACGTCGGTGTCCTCGTCGAGGACGAGCGCTCCGGTGAGCTCCGCGTGCAGTGCCAGAAGCACCGCCAGCACCTGGTCCCTCCAGCAGCCGAGGCCGAGCCCGCGGAGACCAAGACCCAGAGCCAGGCAGGCCACCTGCGCGTACCCGGGACGATCATCCAGCACGTGGTCAGCGATCATCGCAGCGTGCTGCTCGGCCATGCCGGCCAGACGCCGAGTGGCCACGACGGCGAGACGGTCGGCAACCGGATGGGGGCGCCGCTCATCTATCACGGTGCCCACTACGGCGTGGTCTACGTCGAGAGCAAGTCGATTGGCTTCCGCCAGGAAGATGTCGACCTGCTGCAGACGATCGCGACGCAGGTCGGCCTCGCGATGCATGCGACGCGCGTCGCCTCGCAGCTCGCGAAGCGCGATCAGCTCGACCGCGATCTTCGGATGGCGCGGCAGATCCAGCGCAGCCTGCTACCGGCCAACGTCCCGCAGGTCGTTGGCCTCGACTTCGCGGTGCACTACGAGCCCGCGTATCAGATCGGCGGCGACTTCTATGACTTCATCTGGCACGACCCGTCGCACCTCGGCGTCGCTGTCGGAGATGTCGCCGGCAAGGCGATCAGCGCCGCGCTCTACATGGCGCGCATGACGTCGGAGCTGCGCTCGCGTGCGGCGATCGCGAAGACACCGGCGCGCCTGCTCCGCCGCGTCAACCAGGAGATCGTCGGCCTCGGCGACGACGGCATGTTCGCGACGCTCGTCTACTGCATCTACGATCTCGAGACGCGCACCCTGGTGTTCACGAACGCGGGCCACTGCGTGCCCCTGCTCCGCCGCGGCGATCGCGTGTTCCCACTGCAGGCCGAGCGCGCGCATACGCCACCACTCGGCGTCACGCCCGAGCTCGACGCCGGCGAGGCGCGCGTGCAGCTCCTCCCCGGCGACATGTTGATCATGGTGTCGGACGGCATCCTCGAGGCGCGCGACGAGCGCGGCAACGAGTACGGCCTCTCGCGGCTCTCGCGACGCGTTCGCACCGCGCGCGGGAACTCGGAGGAAGTCATCAAGGCGATCCTCGCGGACATCGATGCGCACACGGGAACGCAGCCGCAGGGCGACGACATGACGATCGTCGCGATGGGAATCGAGGAGCGCCGGGCGAAGCGCAGGTCCGGGACCCTGCCCGGGGTCCCCGTGGCCGACCTGCCGACCGACGACGAACCCGTGAGTTCGTGAGGGGTTGGACGAATCGCCCATAGGGCTTGCCAACTCCGCGCCGGGCATGCCATAAGTCCGGTCCCCGGAGTTACGACCATGGCTAAGAAGGGTAAATCAGGACGCGAGCTCATTCGGCTCGTGTCGACCGCCGATACCGGCTTCTTCTACACGACGTCGAAGAACCGCAAGCGGACTCCCGACAAGCTCGTGCTGAAGAAGTACGACCCCGTCGTGCGCAAGCACGTCGATTTCAAAGAGTCGAAGATCTAAGGAGACGGGTCATGTCGCGCGTATGTCAGGTCACCGGGAAGCGGCCGCTCGTCGGTTGTAACGTCAGCCACTCGAACCGCCACACCAAGCGGCGCTTCGAGGTCAACCTCATGAACAAGAGGTTCTGGCTCGAGGACGAGAAGCGCTGGATCAACCTTCGGGTTTCCGCGCGCGGAATGCGTCGGATCGACAAGCTCGGTCTGCCCACGGTGCTCGCCGAGCTCCGGTCCCGCGGCGAGAAGTTCTAAGTTCGCAGATGAACCGCGCGACTCACGTCGCGTCGATCCTCATTCTCGGGGCATGTCCCGGTCCGCGCACGCCCAGCGTGCCTGCGGCCAGCCCCCTCACCATCGCGGTCGGTCGCGAGAGTGGATCCCTGCGCGGCGTTGCCGGTGACGGCACGCTGACGTTCGCGGCGATCACGATCGTGCAGACGGGTGCCACGATGGGTCCTCCGTTGCCCGGTGGTGCCGCACCGGCCACACCTCCGTCGAGTGCACCGCCCGCGCAGGCCGTCACCGTGATCGAGGCGCGGAGGGGTGACGCGACCGCGTGGACCCAGGCGGTCTCGGGGGGCGGCGGTCCGATCGCCGCGGCCGCGGGCCTGCTCGTCGCGACGTTCACCGGCTCGGGGCGGGTCGGCCTTCGCGACCAGACCGAGCTCAAGGCGACCGATTCTGCCGTGCGGGGCGAGCCCGGCGCGGCGCTCGTCGCCTTCGATGCGGCTGCCGGCACCCTGCGGTGGCGGATCACGCTCGATGCGAGTGAGTGGTGCGTCGTCTCGGCGATGGCCTCCGCCCCGGATGGCGTCGTGGTCGGCGGCTCGTTCGCCGGCTCGCTACGCATCCACGACCGCGTGGTCGCGAGCGGCGGTCGCTCCGATGGCTTCGTCGCCAAGCTGACCGCGAATGGTGACGTTGCCTGGCTGATCCGGGTCGGCGGCGGCGGGCCCGACGCGGTGCAGGGCGTCGCGGTGCGCGGCCCCCGGATCGCGATCGCGGGGACATTCGCGTCGAATGCGGACCTCCTCGGTCACGAGCTTCCGGCATTCGACGACAAGTCGCCCTACGCGGATGCGTTCGTCGCCGTGCTCGATGCCAGCGGCGCGCGCACGTGGTCCGCGACATTTGGAGGCAAGCTCGCCGAGACCGTCGCCGGCGTCGCGATCGACGAGACCGGCCGCGTCGCGGTCGCGGCGAACGCCCGCGACACCGTCCACGTCGGCGGCGCGGACGCCGTCGCAAACGGTCCCGCCGATGGCCTCGTCGCGTGGTGGACGAACGACGGCACGGCCAGTCACTCGCTGCTGCTCGGAGGTTCCGACTTCGACGGCCTGCGCGCGATCACCGCGGTCGGCGAGCGCTTCATCGTCGGCGGCTTCTTCTCCGGAACGATGACCCTCGGCACGCGCACGCTCGAGGCCGGTGGAGGCGATGACGCCTTCCTCGCGGCGCTCGATGCGAAGGGCAGCGTCGTCGACGCGTGGGAGGTCAGCGGTGCAGGTCGCGAGGAGATCACGGCCCTGGCGGCCGTCCCCGGCGGGTTCCTCGCCGGCGTCGCGCACACGGCGGCGGCCACCGTCGGCGGTGCCGGGCTAGCGTCGCCGACCGATCCGCTGAGTGGTGCGGCGCTGATCGTTCGCCCCGTGCGCTGAGCTAGACGTCGACGAGCATGCGCTCGGGCGCCTCGAGCCGTTCCTTGACGGCGACGAGGAACGACACGCCTTCGCGACCGTCGACGACGCGATGGTCGTACGACAGGGCGACATACATCATCGGGCGGACCTTGATCTCCTCGCCGATCACGACCGCGCGCTTGACGATGTTGTGCATCCCGAGGATGCCGGTCTGCGGGTAGTTGAGCAGCGGCGTCGACATCATCGAGCCGTAGATGCCGCCGTTCGAGACGCTGAACGTACCGCCGCTCAGATCGTCGAGACCGAGCTTGCCGTTCCGCGCGCGATCCGCCAGCGCCATGATCCCCTGCTCGATGCCGGCGAACGACAGCGAGTCGACATCGCGCAACACCGGAACGACGAGGCCCTTCGGCGCCTGCACCGCGATACCGAAGTCGTAGTGCTTCTTGTAGACGATGTTGCCGCCGATGACCTCGGCGTTGATGCCGGGGAACAGCTTGCAGGCATCGACGCACGCCTTGACGAAGAACGACATGAAGCCGAGCTTCACGCCGTGCTTCTTCTCGAAGCCGTCCTTGTACTTCGCGCGCAGGTCCATCACCGCGGTCATGTCGACCTCGTTGAAGGTCGTGAGCGACGCGCTCTCGTGCTGGGCCTGGACGAGCCGCTCGGCAACGCGCTTGCGCAGTGGCGACATCGGCGACACCTCGTCGCGCGGGTCGACGCGGGCGAGGCGCAAGGCCTCGTCGGGACCACTCGCCGCGGCGGGTGCGCTCGGGGCGGCCTTCGGAATCGAGCCGACCTCGCGGGCGCGGGCACGCTCCGATGGCGTCAGCTTGAGCAGCGCGTCCTTGTCGAGCGACTGGCCGTTGCCGGTGCCTGCGGTCTGATGCTTCTGCGGCTGAACCGGAGCACCACCGACGGCGGCCTGGCGTCCCGTCGGCTGGTTCGGAGCCACGATCGGCGTCGTGGGGCCGCTTGGCTTGGCGGCGGCGGGTACGGCGGCCGCAGGAGCCTTCGCGGCGGGCGCCGGCTTCGCGGCCTCGGCCGGCTTCGCCGCGACGGCACCGGCAGCGCCGGCCTCGACCGCGCCGATCACCTCGCCGACCTTGACGGTGGCACCGACCTGCACGCGCTGCTCGGAGAGCGCGCCCGCGACGGGAGATGGAAGCTGCACCGTGATCTTATCCGTCTCGAGCTCTGCGATCGGCTCGTCGATCGCGACTGCTTCACCGACTTGCTTGAGCCAGCGAGCGACGACCGCTTCCGAGATCGACTCGCCAAGCTGGGGTACGACCAGATCCGCCATGCGCGACATGCTACCGCGGATCGGTCGCGTGGCTCGTCTCGTGACGAGCGTCTTGCGCTACCGAATGCAGGTCTCCATCCAGACCAGCGAGGGTTCAGCGGGGGTCGAAGGCCTGCAGCAGGATTTGCTGCTGCTCGAGGACGTGCGCCTTGTGGGACCCGGTCGCGGGGCTAGCGCTCTCGGCGCGGCCGATGAACTCGTAGCGCAGCTTCTTGCCGTCGATCAGCTTCTGCAGGCGCGGCGTGACGAAGTTGCCCGCACCCATGTTGCATGGCTCGTCCTGCACCCAGAACAGCTCCTCGAGCTTCGGGTACTTGTCGATCGTCGCCGCAGCCACGAGCTGCGGCCACCAGGGGTACAGCTTCTCGAGCCGCACGATCGCCACCGACGTGTCCGCGCGCCGCGCGCGCTCCTCGGCGAGCTCGTAATAGATCTTGCCGCTGCACACCAGCAGACGCTTGACCTGTGCGGGATCGGCCTCGCGATCGTGCAACACACGATGGAACTTGCCGGTCGCCAGCTCGTCGAGCGGCGACGTCGCAGCGGGGAGACGGAGCAAGCTCTTCGGCGTCATGATGATCAGCGGCTTGCGCATGCTCCGCAGCAGCTGCTCGCGCAGGAGATGGAACATCTGCGCCGGCGTCGTCGGCTGCGCGACCTGGATATTCTGCTCGCCGCACGCTTCGAGGAACCGCTCGAGCCGGGCGCTCGAGTGCTCGGGGCCCTGCCCTTCATAGCCGTGCGGCAGCAGCAGCACGAGTCCCGACAGGCGCTTCCACTTGTCCTCGGACGACGTGATGAACTGATCGATGATCACCTGCGCGCCGTTCACGAAGTCGCCGAACTGCGCCTCCCACATCACGAGCGCGTCGGGATAGTCGAGCGAGTAGCCGAACTCGAAGCCGAGGACGCCCGCCTCCGAGAGCGGCGAGTCATAGATCCGGCACTGTCCCTGATCCGGCTGGAGCCCACCGAGGACGAGGTGCTCGCGACCCGTCTTGATGTCCGTCACGATCGCGTGGCGGTGGCTGAACGTGCCGCGCGAGCAATCCTGCCCGCTGAGTCGAACGTTGATCCCTTGGTACAGCAGCGAGCCATACGCGAGCAGCTCGGCCATGCCCCAGTCGAGGGCTCGCTCGCCGCGTCCCATCTCCGCACGCTGCGCGAACAGGCGCTCGATCTTCGGGTGCGGCGTGAAGCCATCCGGCTTCTCCGTCATCGACGACGCGATGTGCTCGAGCAGCGCGCGCGGCACCTTGGTGTCCGCATCGACCGGCTGCTCGGTCTGGCCACCGCGATAGCCGCGCCACATCGCCGTCATCGATGGTGCATCCGGGCGCTGCTTCGCTGCCTTCGCGGCCTCGAGCTCGACATCGAGCTCTGCGACGCGCTGCTTGGTCATCGCGACGACGTCGTCCGCTGTCACGACGCCCTGCTCGACGAGGTGCTTGCTGTAGAGCTCGACCGGCGACGCCTTCTGCTTGATCTTGTCGTACATCAGCGGCTGCGTGAAGCTCGGCTCGTCGTTCTCGTTGTGGCCGTACTTGCGATAGCAGTACATGTCGATCACGACGTCTGACGCGAACTGCGCGCGGTACTCGCAGGCGATCTCGACGACGCGCGCGAGCGCATCGAGGTCCTCGCCGTTGACGTGCCAGATCGGGCACTCGAGCATCTTCGCGATGTCGGTGCAGTATGGGGTCGAGCGCTGCTCGGCGGGTGACGCGGTGAAGCCGACCTGGTTGTTGACGATCAGGTGCACGGTGCCGCCCGTCCGGTACCCCGGCAAGCTCGAGAGCTGGAGCGTCTCTGCGACGAGCCCCTGCCCGGCGAACGCGGCATCGCCGTGCACGAGCACGCCCATCACGCGGCGGTGCTCGTAGTCACTGTGACGGATCTGCTTGGCCCGCACGCGGCCGACGACGACCGGGTCGACAGCCTCGAGGTGGCTCGGATTGAAGGCGAGCGACACGTGCATCGCGTGACCGTTCGGATCGGTGCGGTCCGTCGAGAACCCGAGGTGGTACTTGACGTCGCCGCCGCCCATCGCCTTCTCGGGCTCGACATCCTCGAAGTGGCCGAACAGATCGCGCGCCGGGCGCTTCAGGATCTGCTCGATCGTGGTGAGTCGGCCGCGGTGGGCCATGCCGAGCACCGCCTCGATCGCGCCATACCGCGCACCCTGCGTGAGCACGAGATCGAGCATCGGGATCAGGCTCTCCGAGCCCTCGAGGCTGAACCGCTTCGTGCCCGGATACTTCGTGTGACAGAACCGCTCGAACTGCTCGGCATTGATCAGGAGCTGGAGGATCCGGATCCGCACGTCGGTCGGCGGATCGAGCTCCATCTGCGTCTCCATCCGCTCGGCCAGCCATGACCGGCGGGCAGGCGACGAGATGTGCATGAACTCGAGGCCGACGGTGTCCGCGTAGATCTTGCGCAGGTGCGCGATGAGCTCGCCGATCGTGGCGCTCGGCAGGCCGTGCACGCCCGTCGGCTCGACGACGCGCGACAGATCGGCCTCCGTGAAGCCCCAGGTCGAAGGCTCGAGCTCGCTGATCGGCGCGGTCTCGAGGAGGCCCAGCGGATCGAGGTTCGTCGCGAAGTGACCGCGGTTGCGATACGCGTTGACCAGTGGCCACACGGACGGCACAGCCTGCGCCGTGATCGGCGACATCGTGACCGTACCCGGACGTGACGTCGACGGCTGGCCCTGTCGGGTCATCGTTCGCGCCGTCAGAGGAGGTGTCAGCATCGAGTCGTGCGGTGGCATCTCGATCGCCTCGCCGCCGTGGCCGGTCGCGAGGTTCGCGCCGTTGCCGTGAGAACCGTTGCCGTTCGGTGCGTGACCGTTGCCGCGAGCGGGCCCGAGCAGGTCGTGCCAGCTCGGATCGATCTCGCCGGGGTGCTCCTGGTAGCGCTCGTAGAGCTCGTCGAGAAACCCAAGGGACGCGGCGAGCTCGAGGACATCACGAGACATGCGGCCAGGATACCGCCTGAAATCGCGACTGTCAGGGCTCCGCGGCCACCTTGAGGCGCAACGCATCGACCTGTTCGACCGGCAGCGACCGGTTGTCCTCGATCCGCAGCTCGAGCACCTTCGTCAGCTTGTCCGCCTCGATCAACGCGAGGTTGTTGTTCTGCGTGACCACCAGGTCCTTACCGACCGTAACCAGTGCGGACAGATCCATCAGCTCGAGGCTCCCGTTCTCGGCAACCACGAACGAGCCCGTTACCGTCTCGAGGCGCGGGAACGACACCGTCATCACCCCGGCGTTCCCCTCGACCGAAATCTGACCTGCGCGCTCGAGGCGCGGCAAGAACATCCCGCGCAGCGAGCCGTTCGCCACCACACGGACCGAGCCCCCGACCTCGCGCAGCTCGAGTAGCGTCAGCTCCTCCATCCCCACCGTCGGGCCAACCATCAGGTCGCCCGTGATCGTCTCCAGCGAGCGCAGCGGTCCGAGCGTGATCGTCGCGCCACTTCGGATCGTCACCGCACTCGCGGTCGTGCACCCTGCAAGAGCCTCGACGTCATCCTGTCCCGTGATCAGCCACGTGCGGTCCACCGGACACTTCGGCGAGCTCGGCGCCTTCGGCCCCGGGCACCCAGCCAGCACCAGGACGAGGAGCGCGCTACTGCGTGACAGGTGCATCGACTGCCTCGCCGTTACAGACGCGGACGTAGCGGCGCACGGACTCGGCGAGCCCGACATACAGCGCATCCGCGAGTAACGCATGTCCGATCGATGCTTCGATGATCTCCGGAACCCCGCGGGCGAGCAGCGGCGTGTTGCGCAGGTTGAGATCGTGGCCCGCGTTGACCTTCATCCCTGCCGCCACCGCGGCCTGTGCCGTCTGCTTCACGCGCTCGAGCTCGACCTTGAACTGCGGCTTGCCGAACGACGCCGCGTACGGCTCCGTGTACAGCTCCACGCGATCGACGCCGGTCGCCGCCGCGGCAGCCATCGCCGCCGGCTCGCAATCCATGAACATCGCCGTGCGAATACCCTTGGCCTTCAACCGCTCGATGATCGGCGCGATCAGATCGTGCTGCTTCGGAACATCCCAGCCGTGATCGCTCGTGACCTCACCCGGCTTGACCGGCACCAGCGTGAATTGCGTGACGCGCAGCTCGATCGCGAGCGCGATCAGCTCCTCGCGGTCATCGCCCTCGAGGTTGAACTCCGCGCCGCGCTGATCGCACAGGGCGCGCAGTACGCGGACGTCCTCGGCGCGCGTGTGGCGGTTATCGGCGCGCCAGTGCAGCGTGAGGCCGTAGGCGCCGGCGTCGAGGCACGTCTGCCCGGCGACCTTCGGGGACGGATTGGTCGAGCCCCGCGAGTTGCGGAGCAGAGCGACCTTGTTCAGGTTGACCGAGAGGCTGATCGCCACGGCGGGTACATACCACGCAGGGCTCGCCGACGGACGCGGGACCGGGACGAGGAACAGGAGACTGTCCGGCTACCTCCTCAGTGCTTCGCGACGGCGTGCGTCGGCGAGGAACGCGAGGAGTCGACCGCGGCGCTCGACCACAAGGCGCTGGAAGCTAGCGGCCAGGGCATCGCCTGGACGCTGGGACGTCAGGCGTCGCCGCAACTCCCCTGCTTGGCCCACGGTGAGAGCGCCGAACAAGCTCATCAGCTCGCGCTCTCGGCGCTCGTTGCCGGCCCTGTGCCCTTCGTACGGATCCACCGGGCGCTCGATGGCAGCGATCATCACGTCCTCGCCGGGGATCGAGAGCGGAGCGAGTTGCGCCGTCGGTGCGGCGCCGGGAACAGGCTCCCAGATCGGCGCTTCCTCTGTGCGCACGACCTGTTCCGCGCGCTCGACCAGGCTGATGTGGCGCGGCGTGGGCGAAGTGCTCGACAGTCGGCGAAGCTGAAGACTCGAGTTGGTCATGGCGCGCGCTATCGATGCGTCGGTTCGGCGGTTTCGTCGTCGACGCTTCATCTGGCGTTCCGCGGCCCTGCACGAGATCCGCAACCGAGAACACCTCGGCACGACAACCCACTCATGTCGCACCACCAAGAACCTGTCCGGACCGACTCCGAACCGACCAGACCGGTCGAGAGCAAGCCCCCTGCAACAGCACCTCGGTCTCCGCAGCCCACGGTCGCCCCCGACGCAACGCTCAATACGGTCGATGCACGACAGAGAGTCAACTCTGCCCGCTCGGCCCTGCGCTACATCCGAGGTTCCGCCACGCAGGGACTGCACCAGCTGGAAGCGAGTACGGAACAGACTCGCGACGGCATCGTGGAAACGATGG